>NZ_JBHYMF010000094.1:0-27537 GCF_042742855.1 Streptomyces sp. NPDC058877
GGACCGCGGAGCGTCTATGCGGCCTTCGCCTTCGTGGCGTACATGTCCACGTACTCCTGGCCGGACAGCCGCATGACCTCGGCCATCACCGAGTCCGTCACCGCCCGCAGCACGTACCGGTCGCGGTCCATCCCGTCGTAGCGCGAGAACTCCATCGCCTCGCCGAACCGGACCGTGACCCGACCCGGGCGCGGGAAGCCCGCGCCGCCCGGCTGGATCTTGTCGGTGCCGATCATCGCGAACGGCACCACCGGCGCACCCGTCATCAGCGTCAGCCGGGCGATGCCCGTGCGCCCCCGGTACAGCCGGCCGTCGGGGGAACGGGTGCCCTCCGGGTAGATCGAGAAGATCTTTCCCTCTTCGAGGATCCGACGCCCCGTCATCAGCGCCGCGACGCCGCCGCGCCCGCCGTCCCGATCCACCGGGATCATGCCGACGCTGGTGAAGAACCAGGCCATCGCCCGGCCCTTGAGGCCCTTGCCCGTCACGTACTCGTCCTTGCCGATGAAGTAGACGGGGCGGTCCAGGCAGATTGGCATGATCATCGAGTCGATGAAGGTCAGGTGATTGCCCGCGAGGATCACGGGTCCGGTGCCCGGAATGTTCTCCGCACCCTCCACGCGGGGGCGGAACATCAGGCGCATGACCGGCCCGAGCACTGCCTTGATGATCGCGAGACGGGACAACGGTTCCTCCGGTGGGAAGCGGGTCGGTCGAGCTGTCGAGCCGAGGGTGTAGCTGGCGACGATACTCGCGGGTCGACCTCGCGCGCACGTCGGGTTCATCAAGTGGATACGCGGTGTTGACGTGTGTTTCCGCCATGTTCCGCGGAGGTCCGCCGTCCGTAGGCGCTCACTGCCTAGCCTCGGGGCCAACCACGGACGAGGCGCGGGACAGGGTGCCGCGGCCCCCACGGAGAGGATCCCTCATGACCCAGGGCGAACGCCGTACCCCGGCGCGGCGGACGGTTCTCGGGGCGGCGGGTGCCGCCGTGCTCGGTGCCTCCGCGACCCTCGCTTCCGGCGCCGGCGCGGCGCACGCCGCCGCGGGCCGCCCGTCCGGCCGCGGCTACCGCTCCCTCCCCGTCCCCACCGTCATCGGCCACCGCGGTGCCAGCGGCTACCGCCCCGAGCACACCCTCGGCTCGTACCGCCATGCCCTCGACCTCGGCGCCCACGTCGTCGAGCAGGACCTCGTCCCCACCCGGGACGGACACCTGGTCTGCCGCCACGAGAACGACATCACCGGTACGACCGACGTCGCCGACCACCCCGAGTTCGCGTCCCGCAGGACCACCAAGACCGTCGACGGCACCACCCTCACCGGCTGGTTCACCGAGGACTTCACGCTCGCCGAGCTCAAGACCCTGCGGGCGAAGGAGCGCATCCCCGGCATCCGCCAGGAGAACACCCTCTACGACGGCCGCTGGACGGTCCCCAGCTTCGAGGAGGTGCTGCGCTGGGCCGAGGACGAGGGCCGTCGCCGGGGGCGCCCGATCTGGCTCCACGTCGAGACCAAGCACCCCAGTTACTTCCGCTCCCTCGGCCTGGGGCTGGAGGAGCGCCTCGCGAGGCTGTTGCGCCGGTACGGCCGTCACCGTGCGAACTCCCCGACCTTCCTGCAGTCCTTCGAGCCCAGCAGCATCCAGCGCCTGGCCGGGCTGGTCGACGCCCCGGGCGTGGTGTTGCTCTCCGGTCCCGCCAGCCGTCCCTGGGACTTCGTCGAAGCCGGTGACCCGCGCACGGTCGCCGATCTGGTCACGCCCGAGGGGCTGCGCTGGATCGCCTCGTACGCCAAGGGGATCGGTCCCACGCTCGACCTGGTCATACCCAAGGACTCGGGCGGCCGGCTCGGCGCGCCGACCACCCTGGTCCGTGACGCGCACGCCGAGGGGTTGATCCTCCATCCGTACACCCACCGCAACGAGAACGCCTTCCTGCCCGCGGACTTCCGCAGGGGTACGGATCCGACGGAGTACGGCGATGCCTTCGGGGCGCTGAAGCGGTACCTGGAGACCGGGATCGACGGCATCTTCTCCGACAACCCGGACACCGCACTGCTCGCCGCCGAGGACCTCACCACCCGCGGCTGAACCGCCGGGGGTGCGGGACCGGAGCCGGCTCCGCACCCCCTACCGGGTGGTTTGCGCCCCGTACCGCAACCGCAGGTGCGGCCCCCGGCATCGTGCGGAACATGACCACCCCCGAGATCCTTCCCGCACCAGAGGTCGACGAGGCGGACCCGCACGCCCCGGGGACCGCTTCCGCCCCCGGCCTCCTCGCCGCCCTGGGCCCGCTGCTGGCCGCCGAGTCGGATGCCGAGGCACCGGCCGCCGGCGTCGACCCGGGCGACCTCGAACAGGCCGTCTGGCTACGCCTCCTGGAGCGGCTCCAAGAGACCGGTGCGGCCCCCGAGCGGCCCGCCGAATGGCTGCGCCGGGCCGTCCGCGCGGAGGCGCGCCGGGCCCGCAGGACCCACGACCGGGAACGTCCCTACCGGGACGAACCCGTCCACGAGCCGGGCGGTGCCGAACCCCACGGTTCCCCGGAGCACTCCCTGCTGGCCGCGGAAGGCCGCCGGACCCTACGGGCGGCCGTCACCCGGACCCCCGGCCGCTGTCCCGGGGTCCTCACTGCGATGCTCGACCCGGAGGACCCCACGTACCGCGAAATCGCAGGAGAGTTGGGTATCTCACAGGGCAGTCTGGGGCCGATGCGTTCCCGTTGCCTGGGATGCTTGCGCAGAATGCTGGCTGCAGAGGTTCCCGCCCCGGGTCGACGGGGAAGGGTGCGTTAAACCGATGATCGACCAGATGAGCGGGAGGCGTGCACACATGGGCCTGAGTGTGACCATCTCAGCGGCGGACGCACAGGACGCGGAGCACATCCTGAAGCTGCAGTACCTCTGTTACCAGGGCGAGGCGGAGCTCTACGGGGACTGGTCGATCGAGCCGCTCACCCAGTCGCTGGCAGCACTCCGCGCCGAACTGGAAGAGGGGTACGGGCTCGTCGCCCGACTCGGCGACGAAGTCGTCGCCTCCGTGCGGGCCCGCCTCGACGCGGACGGCACGGTGCGGATCGCCAAGCTGATCGTGCACCCGCGGATGCAGCGACACGGCCTCGGCGGTCGCCTCCTGGACGGCATCGAGCGCCACTACACGACGGCCACCGACCCCGAGGCGGCCTCCGCCAAGCGCTACCAACTCTTCACCGGCCACCGCAGCGAGGGCAATCTGCGCCTCTACCGCAGCAAGGGGTACGCGCAGGTCGCCACCGAAGAGCTCGGTCCGAAGCTCACCGTGGTCACTCTGGAGAAGGCGGCCTGAGCCGGGCGCCGACCGGTCGGCGCGCCGTGCCCGGAACGGGCCGTCCGGTCAGGCGGCCCGCACCGCGCCGCGTGACCGGCGCAGCCACCAGATGCCGGTCAGCGGCAACAGCACCGGGATGAAGACGTAGCCGTACCCGTAGTCCGACCAGACCGTGGCGTCGGGGAAGGCGGACGGTTCCAGCAGCGTCCAGGTCCCCACGATCACCACCCCGGCGAGCTCGGCGGCGCAGCAGGCCAGCGCCGCCCTGCGGGCCTTCTCCCCGCCCCGCACCAGCGTGTAGGTGATGAAGGCGTAGACGACGGCCGCCACCGCCGAGAGGCCGTACGCGAGCGGAGCCCGGTCGAACTCGGTGGCGATCTGGTAGATCGAGCGGGAGACCGCGCCGACCGACATCACGCCGTACAGCCAGACGAGCAGCATGCCCGGGCCGGTGACGAGCCGGGTCTTCGCGCCCGGGTCCGCCTTCTCCTGCGTCTCGGTCATGGTCAGCCCACCGTCCAGATGTCGTAGAGGCGCACTTCGAGCACGGCCAGCACGACCGCGCCGGCCGTCACCGTCGCCGAACCCCACCGGCTCCGCTCCGCGAGCGACATGAAACCGGCGATCGGCACCGCGCACAGCGCGCCGAGCAGATAGGCGACGAAGATGGTCGTGCCCTCCTCGGCCTTCTCGCCGCGCACCAGCTGCACGATCCCGATGACCAGCTGCAGCAGGACCAGGAAGGTCACCACGGCCATGCCGATGAAGTGCCAGTCCTTGGTGGGCTGGTCCCGGAAGGTGGCGTAACCGCACCAGGCGGCGAGGGCGAGCGCGGCCGCGGAGACCGAGACCGTCAGGGCGTCAAGCATGCGCCCGAGCGTATTACGGGTCGGGCGGCCCGATGCGCCCGCCCCTCCCCGCGGACCCGCCGCAGGGCCCTTCGCTCCGTGGGCCCGCCGTCGAGGAGCTCCCGCACGGGCCCGTCCGCGGTGCCGGAGACGGCGTGGCCTTGACCACAACCGGCGCCCCGCGCCGGCTTCGAGGCCGGTCCCTCCCCGCAGGCCGTGTGCGGGGAACGCCGGGGGAAGCGGGACGAAGGGCACCCCGCCGTGCGTCCGCATGCCGTCTCAATCCTGTCCGCTATTCGGACAGCCCACTTCCCTTCGCAGCTGCGCATGTTTTACTTGCAGACATGACCACGACGAGCAGCCGCACCCTTGCGACCGAGGCGAACACGACGCCCGGTGCTCGTCGTACGTGTCGAATGTGCGCCATCTGAGGGCCCCCGCCTGAGCCTCGCGCCCCGAAGCGAGACCCCGACGGCCGAGCCGATCCGACCGCCCCACGGTGTCGGACCGCGCCTGCCCCGCGCACCGCTGCCCCCGCCACCAGCCGGAGCGGCCCCCCCGTGCGCCTGACTGTCCCCCGACGAATGCCCCGTGCGTGACGGACCCCGCGTCGCGCACTCGACAGTGACGGAAACCCCTGTGATCACCACTTCGGGCCTGACCAAGGTCTACGAGTCGCGCGGCCGGCAGGTCACCGCGCTGGACGGCGTCGACCTCCACGTCCGCGAGGGCGAGGTGTTCGGCGTGATCGGCCAGAGCGGCGCCGGCAAGTCCTCGCTCATCCGCTGCGTCAACCTCCTGGAGCGTCCCACCTCCGGCACCGTGACGGTCGACGGCGTCGACCTCACCGCCCTCGCGGGGCAGGGCCGCCGCGCCGGCAAGGACCTGCGCCGGGCACGCAGCAGCATCGGCATGGTCTTCCAGCACTTCAACCTGCTGTCCTCCCGCACGGTGAAGGACAACATCGAGCTCCCCCTGGAGATCCTCGGCGTCTCCGGCGCGGAGCGCTCCCGCCGAGCCCTGGAACTCCTGGACCTCGTCGGCCTCGCCGACAAGGCCAAGGCCTACCCCGGGCAGCTCTCCGGCGGCCAGAAGCAGCGCGTCGGCATCGCCCGAGCCCTCGCCGGCAAGCCCAAGGTCCTGCTCTCCGACGAGGCCACCAGCGCCCTCGACCCGGAGACCACCCGCTCCATCCTCCAGCTCCTGCGCGACCTCAACCAGCAGCTCGGCCTCACCGTCCTGCTCATCACGCACGAGATGGACGTCGTCAAGACGATCTGCGACTCCGCCGCACTGATGCAGCGCGGTCGCGTCGTCGAGTCCGGCACCGTCGGCGAGCTGCTCGCCACCCCCGGCTCCCCACTCGCGGCCGAACTCTTCCCGGTCAGCGGCGCCGCCACCGCTCCCGACCGGACGGTCGTCGACGTCACCTTCCACGGGGAGTCCGCGACCCAGCCGGTGATCTCGCAGCTCTCCCGCACGTACAACATCGACATCTCGATCCTCGGGGCGGCGATGGACAGCATCGGCGGGCGGCAGATCGGCCGGATGCGGATCGAACTGCCCGGACGCTACGAGGACAACGTCGTCCCGGTCGGCTTCCTGCGCGAACAGGGCCTCCAGGTCGAACGCGTGGAAGACGACGCCCAAGAGCCGGGCGATGCGCCCGTGCTGGTGAAGGAAGGTGCCAAGTGACCTGGTCGGAGATGCAGCCCCTGCTCGAACAGGGCACCGTCGACACCCTCTACATGGTCCTGTGGGCCACCGTCGTCACCGTGATCGGCGGCCTGCCGCTCGGCATCCTCCTCGTCCTCACGGACAAGGGCGGACTGCTGCAGAACCGGCCGGTGAACAAGGTCGTCGGTGCGATCGTGAACGTCGGGCGTTCGCTGCCGTTCATCATCCTCCTGATCGCCCTGATCCCCTTCACCACCTTCGTCGTCGGCACCTTCATCGGCCCCACCGCAATGATCGTGCCGCTCGCCGTGGGAGCCATCCCCTTCTTCGCGCGCCTCGTCGAGACGGCGATCCGCGAAGTCGACCACGGACTCGTCGAGGCCGTGCAGTCCATGGGCGGAGGCATTCCCACCATCGTCCGGAAGGTGCTCCTCCCACAGGCCCTGCCCTCGCTGGTCTCGGCCGTCACCACCACCGTGATCGTGCTCATCGGGTACTCCGCGATGGCCGGTGCGGTCGGCGGCGAAGGGCTCGGCTCCAAGGCCGTCACCTACGGATACCAGCGCTTCGACACCACGTTCATGCTGGTCACGGTCGTGGTGCTGGTCGCCATCGTGACCGTCGTCCAGCTGATCGGTGACGGAGTCGTCCGACTCCTCGCCCGGCGGGGCCGTACCGCGTAACGGCCCTCGCCCACCCCGAACTTCGATTTTCGAAGAAGAGCCCGGACTTGTTGTCCAGGCGTCCACTGCTCCACCAGAAAGAGGCACTCTTCGTGCGCAAGAACATCAAGCTCACCGCCGGCATCGCCGCCACCGCCGCCGTCGCCCTCGGCCTCACCGCGTGCGGCACCTCCTCGGACCCGTCCTCCAGCAAGGACGCAGCCGGTGCCGCGGACAAGCCCCTGGTCGTCGCCGCTTCCCCGACGCCCCACGCCGACATCCTCAACTTCGTCAAGGACAACCTGGCGGAGAAGGCCGGCCTGAAGCTGGAGGTGAAGGAGTTCACGGACTACGTCCTGCCGAACACCGCCACCCAGTCCGGTCAGGTCGACGCCAACTTCTTCCAGCACAAGCCGTACCTCGACGACTTCAACGAGAAGAACAAGACCACCATCGTTCCGGTGGTCAACGTCCACCTGGAGCCGCTGGGCCTCTACTCCAAGGGCCTCGCGTCAGTGAAGGACATCAAGGCCGGTCAGACGATCGCCGTCCCCAACGACACCACCAACGAGGGCCGTGCGCTGCACCTGCTGGCCGACAACGGCCTGATCGCCCTGAAGCCCGGCGTCGGCACCGACGCCAAGCTCTCCGACATCGCTGACAAGAAGGGCCTGGAGTTCAAGGAGTTGGAGGCCGCCACCGTGCCCCGCGCCCTGAACGACGTGGACGCCGCCGTCATCAACGGCAACTACGCCATCGAGGCCGACCTCCAGCCCGCGAAGGACGCCCTCGTCCTGGAGGAGGCGGAGGGCAACCCGTACGCCAACTTCCTCGCCGTCAAGAAGGGCAACGAGAAGGACGCCCGCGTGCAGAAGCTCGCCGAACTCCTCAACTCGCCCGAGGTGAAGAAGTACATCGAGGACACCTACAAGGGTTCGGTCATCCCGGCCTTCGGCGCCGCCGGGTAAGTCCCGACGGCACCGCTTCCGCGTCCGAGGGGACGTCAGACCGGTTTCCCCGTACGGTCCTTGTGGTGGAGGCCCCGCGCATCCCGTCCGGTGCGCGGGGCCTCCGCCGTGACCGCCCCGGGCTCCACCAGGACACCCGACCCGGCCATGCGCACCGGCGGCCACATGCTGCATGCTGTGCGTTCACGGTCGATTCGGACGGTTCACGGCATGGAGCTGCGCATGACTACCACCTTTCCGGACATCTCCATCAACACGGACCGGTTGGTGCTGCGCGCGTTCGAGGAGGCGGACGTCCCCGCCCTCACCGAAATGATGAACGACGAGCTCGTCGGCGCCTGGACCGCGGTGCCCCAGCCCTTCACCGAGGCCGCCGCCCGTGCCTGGATCACCGAGTACGCCCCCGCCGAACGCACCGCGGGCCGGGGCATCGACCTCGCCGTCACCGAGTTCCTCACCCAGCGGCTCGTCGGGGTGATCCAGCTGACCAAGACCAACTGGCGGGTCCGCTCCACCGAGCTCTCCTACATCATCGCCCCCTGGGCCCGCGGCGAGGGCTACGCCTCCGAAGCCGCCCTCGCGACCGCCCAGTGGCTCTTCGGCGACCAGGGGTTCGAGCGCGTGGAACTGCGCACCGCCGCCGACAACACCGCCTCCCAACAGGTCGCCCAGAAGATCGGCTGCATCAGCGAGGGCGTCCTCCGGAACGCCTGCATAGCGCGCGCCCGGACCGAGGACGGCAGCTGGACCGAGTTGCGCACCGACTTCATCGTCTGGGGCCTCCTGCCCGAGGACCTCGACGGGGTCGCCGACCAGATGGCCGAGGCAGGCTACTCCTCGTACACCGACTGGAGCTGATTCCGGACGATCCCGAGGTAGGCTCGGCACGCCCCCGACCTGCGACAACACCACAGGGAGAGACACGACGATGGCCGACCGCGTCACAGTGATCGGCTGGGACGGATCGCCCCTCACCGCGGCGGCCCGGTCCGCGCTCTCCGCCGCCACCCTGGTGGCCGGCGCCGCCCACCACCTCGCGCTGCCCGAGGTGCCGCCCGAGGCCGAACGCATCCGCCTCGGCAGCGCCGACCTCGCGGCCCGCCGCATCGCGGGGCACCGCGGCACCGCCGTCGTGATCGCCGACGGCGATCCCGGTTTCTTCGGTGTGGTCCGCACCCTGCGCGCCCCCGAGCACGGCCTGGAGGTCGAAGTCGTCCCCGCCGTCTCCTCGGTCGCCGCCGCCTTCGCACGGGCCGGCATGCCCTGGGAAGACGCCCGGATCGTCGTCGCCCACGAGCGCACCCTGCGCCGCGCCGTCAACGTCTGCCGGGCCCACCCCAAGGTCGCGGTCCTCACGTCGCCAGGCGCGGGACCGGCCGAACTCGCCCTGCTCCTCGACGGGGTCCACCGCACCTTCGTCGTCTGCGAGGAACTCGGCACCGACCGCGAACAAGTCTCCGTACTCACTTCGGACAAGGCCGCCGACCACACCTGGCGCGACCCGAACGTCGTCCTCGTCATCGGCGGCGCGGTCGGCGGCACTCCGGCTGCTTCCTGGGTGACGGGTCTGGATCCGGCCGCGAGCACCGTACGGGGATGGGGGCTTCCCCCCGGAGAGCCCGGCGCCGGGTACCAGGGCTCCGGAACCGGAGCGGCCCGTCCCGGAGCAGGCGCGGACCCGACCCTCCGCGCCGTCCAACTGGCCCGTCTCGGGCCGCGCGTCGGTGACCTCGTCTGGGACGTCGGCTGTGCTGACGGGGCCTTCTCCGTCGAGGCCGCCCGCTTCGGTGCGGCCGTCATCGCGGTGGACTCGGACCCGGCCGCCTGTGCCCGCACCGAGGCCGCGGCCCGCCGCCACGGCGTACCGCTCCAGACCGTCAGGGGGCGTGCCCCGCACGTTCTGGAGAACCTGCCCGAGCCGGACGTCGTGCGGATCGGTGCCGGCGGCGTCCCCGTCGTCACCGCCTGCACCGAGCGGCGTCCGGAACGGATCGTTGCCCACGCCTCCACCCGCGACGAGGCCGAGGCGGTCGGAGCCGCCCTCTCCGACGGTGGCTACGCCGTCGAGAACCTGCTCCTCCAGACCATCGGACTCGATCCGGACGACTGGTCGGAGCGCGAGCGTTCGGTGGTGTTCCTGCTGTCCGGACGCAGGCAGACCTCCCCCTAGTCCCGTCGGGGAGGAGGCCCACCC
The DNA here is from genome assembly GCF_042742855.1 of Streptomyces sp. NPDC058877. Lineage (NCBI taxonomy): Bacteria > Bacillati > Actinomycetota > Actinomycetes > Kitasatosporales > Streptomycetaceae > Streptomyces > Streptomyces sp. NPDC058877. The sequence goes on from NZ_JBHYMF010000094.1 coordinate 9,657, forward strand.
ATGACCCGGCCGCCCCGTTCGGGCAGGGTAGGCTGGCCGATTGTTGTACCGCACCGGGACGTTCGACGATCTATCGCTCAATGTCCTGAATTGGTGGCCCTTTCGCGCCGTCGATGTGGTACTCGACAAGGGGGGACCGCGCGACGTGGCGCAGTCCACAGCGCACCGTGGCAGTTCTCCCTGTCACGATGGCCGAGGGTCGCGACAATGTGTGGGTGTCCGCGTGCTTCGTGCCGCGCGGCGCGCACGCTCGTTCTTGTTGGCGGGCGCAGGTCTGAAGGAGCACAAGCGATGGGCGAGGGGTACGCATGACGGACACCGGCCAGGTCCCGGGCGAGGGACTGCCGGAGAACGCAGGCATGGTCGAGCAGCCGGGCATCCCCGCTCCGGGCGCGTACGCCTTCCTGGACCCCTCCGAGCACACCGCCGAGGACGACGACCTGCTTCTGATGCCGGGTGCCCAGGGCGCCTGGAGCGAGCAGCCGCCGGGTACCGTGCCCGCGCCGCCGGTCGCCTTCCCGGCCCCACCGGTGACACCCGCCGTCCCCAACCAGGGCGTTCCGCACCCGGCGGTCCCGGAGGCGCCCGCCCCGCAGACGGCCCCGGTGGGCGATCCGCTCACCGACCCGTTGCCCGCCCCGCTGACGGGCCCGGTCCCCGATGCCGTGCCGCTCGCCGACGTGCTGACGGCCCCCCAGGCCCAGACGCCCCCGCAGGGCGTGCCGCTCGGCACTCCCGCGCACGGCGTCCCGGTGCCCCCGCAGGAGCCGGTCCGCACCGACCACGGTTACGAACCCGGCATCCTCGACACCGGCGCCCACGAAGCGGCCGGCCGGGACTCCGGCTCCGTCGACCTCGGCGGCGTCCGGATGCCCCCGCCCGCCGCGGCCCCGACCCCGCCCCCGGCACGGCGTCCCCTGCACATGGGCCCGCCGGTCCCCGACGCCACCGGCGGCGTCGTGCGCTCCCTGGCCGACCGCGGCCCGGCCACCGCGCACGTCCAGGTCCCGCAGCCCGCCCCGGCCCCCGAGCCGGCCGTGGCCACGGCACCGGCCCCGGTGCCGGTGCGGAACCCCGGGCCGCCGACCACCGGCCCCGAATACTTCGAGATCGCGCAGGACCAGCAGCTCGCCCCGCAGGGTGCCGAACCCTGGGGCGTGCAGCCGCAGGAGACGGCGCCGACCGCAGAAACGGTCGTCCCGCAGCCGGCCCCGCTCGGCCAGGTCGAAGGGGTCGCCCCGCAGTCGACCCCGGGTCCGACGGAGGACGCACCGGTGCAGGCTCCGGCCGCCGAGGTCCTGGAGCCCGCTGCCCCGCAGGGGGTGCCGGAGCCGACGCCGGTGACCGAGGAGCCGGCCCCGACCGGTGCCGCCGTTCCCGCCCCGCGCGAGGGCGAGCCCGTGGCCCCCGCACCCACCGGGGCCCCGGCCGCGGAGGGCTCCGCCGCCCCGGTGGTCGATGCTTCCACCACCGCCCCGGTCGTCGAGATCGAGCCGCAGGCCCCCGAGGCCCCGGCCGCCGAACGTCCCGCACCCGTCCTGGTCGTCGAGGCGCCCCTCCCGGCCGTCGAAGAGTCCGCTCCGGCCGTCGAAGCACCTGCTCCGGTAGCCGAGGCACCCGCTCCGGCCGCCGTCCCGGCCGTCGAGGCCCCAGTGGCCGAGAGCGAGCCGTCGGCTCCTGCCGCCGTCCCGGCCGCGCCCGCCGCGGAGCCGGTCCCGGCCGCGCCCGCCGCGGACGTGGAGGGGGGACCGGTGGCGGAAGCCGAGGCCGAGGCCGAGGCGACCACGGAGCAGCCTGCCGACTCCCTTCCCGAAGCACCCGTGCAGGTCCCGGCCGCCCCCCCGACCGTTACCTCCGTCCAGCCCGGCACCGAAGTCCCGGTCGAGGTGCAGGCCGAGGTGCCCGTCGAGGCGCAGGTCGAGGTGCGGGCCGAAGTTCCGGTCGAGGCGCAGGCCGAAGTCCCGGTCGAGGCACAGGCCGAGGTGCCCGTCGAGGTCATGGCTGACGAGATCCCGGTCGTGGCCGAGGACGCACCGGCCGAGGCCGGCCCCGGGGCCCCGGTGGAGCAGGGCCCCGAGGAGGAAGGCGCCCCCGTCGCGGATGAGGTCGCCGAGCCCATGACACCGGTTTCCTCCGCGGAGTCGCGTCCCACCACCCCGGCCCCGGGCTACGACGAAGCCGAGCGGGAGGCGGTCCTGCGCGTGATGCGCGAGCGCCGCGACATCCGCAACGGCTTCCGCAGCGACCCGATTCCGCACGAGGTGCTCCTCCGCGTCCTCGAAGCGGCGCACACCGCGCCCAGCGTCGGCCACTCCCAGCCGTGGGACTTCGTGGTCATCCGTTCGGCCGAGACCCGACAGGCCATGCACGAACTGGCCCAGCGCCAGCGCGAGGCCTACGCCAAGTCGCTGCCGAAGGCCCGCGCGAAGCAGTTCAAGGAACTGAAGATCGAGGCCATCCTCGACACGCCGGTGAACATCGTCGTGACCGCTGATTCCACCCGGGGCGGCCGTCACACGCTCGGTCGCTACACGCAACCCCAGATGGCCCCGTACTCCTCGGCACTCGCCGTCGAGAACCTGTGGCTGGCGGCGCGTGCCGAGGGCCTGGGCGTCGGCTGGGTCAGTTTCTTCGACGAGCGGGAGATGGTCCGTGCCCTCGGGCTTCCCGAGCACCTCGAAGTGGTGGCGTACCTCTGCGTCGGCTACGTCGACGAGTTCCCCGAGGAGCCCGAGCTGATGCAGGCGGGCTGGTCCAAGCGCCGCCCGCTGGCCTGGGTCGTCCACGAGGAGACGTACGGGCGCCGTGCCCTGCCGGGCGAGGAGCCGCACGACCTGCTCCAGGAGACGGTCGCCAACATCCGTCCGCTGGACGCCAAGGCGCTCGGCGAGGCGTGGGAGCGCCAGAAGCGCATGACCAAGCCCGCGGGCGCGCTGGGCATGCTGGAGATCATCTCCGCCCAGCTCTCCGGCCTCTCCCGCGTCTGTCCGCCGCCGATTCCGGAGCCCGCCGCCGTGGCGATCTTCGCCGGCGACCACGGAGTCCACGCCCAGGGAGTCACTCCCTGGCCGCAGGAGGTCACCGGGCAGATGGTGGCCAACTTCCTCGGCGGCGGAGCGGTCTGCAACGCCTTCGCGAACCAGGTCGGCGCCGAGGTCTGCGTCATCGACGTCGGAGTGGCCGCCGAACTTCCGGCCACGCCGGGTCTCCTGCCGCGCAAGGTCCGACCGGGCACCGATGACTTCACCGCGGGGCCGGCGATGACCCGCGAAGAGGTGCTGGCCGCCATCGAGGTGGGGATCGAAACGGCCCGTGACCTCGTGGCGGCGGGCAACAAGGCCCTGCTCACGGGCGAGATGGGCATCGCGAACACCACCGCGTCCGCCGCGCTCATCTCGGTCTACACCGGAGTGGACGCCGCCGAGGTCACCGGTCGGGGCACCGGCATCAACGACGAGACGCACGCCCGCAAGGTGGACGTGGTCCGGCGCGCGCTCGCCCTGCACGAGCCGGACCCGGCGGACCCGATCGGAGTCCTCTCCGCCATCGGCGGACTGGAGCACGCAGCGCTCGTCGGCCTGATCCTGGGCGCGGCGTCACTGCGCACCCCGGTCATCCTGGACGGCGTCTCCACGGGCGCGGCGGCCCTCGTCGCCCGCGCCATCGCCCCCGAGTCGCTGGCGGCCTGCATCGCCGGACACCGCAGCGCCGAACCGGGGCACGTGGCGGCCCTCAACAAGCTGGGGCTGCGCCCCCTGGTCGACCTGGACCTCCGCCTCGGCGAGGGCACGGGCGCGCTGCTGGCGCTCCCGTTGGTGCAGAGCGCGGCGCGCGCGATGCACGAGGTGGCCACGTTCGACTCGGCGGGAGTCACCGAGAAGTAGCACCCGTCGTGGGCCCCCGACCCGTGGGTCGGGGGCCCACCCGGGCCGGACGCGGAACGACGGACACGGAACGACGGGCGGGCGACGGACGGGCCGGGCGACTTCCGTGTCGGGCGCCGCGGGCGCTGCGGTGGTACGCCCCGGAGGGACCACCGCAGAAGAGGACCCCGATCCGCCGGGGGAGATCCCTCACACTCAGCAAACCCCAGGTCACCGATATCGTGACGGTGTACGAACACGCACGACCGCGTACGAGCCGCTCCATCGCCGCAGCGGCACCCTCGCCCACACCGCCCGCTTTCCGAGGAGCCGCCCGCCCATGGCACAGAACGCCGAGCATCCTGCCTACCCCGTCGGACTGCGTCTCGCCGGCCGCCGCGTCGTCGTCCTCGGCGGCGGACAGGTCGCCCAGCGCCGACTCCCGGCCCTGATCGCTGCCGGCGCCGAGATCACGCTGATCTCCCCCTCCGCGACCCCCTCCGTCGACGTGATGGCGGAGACCGGCGAGATCACCTGGCTCAAGCGGAGGTACGAGGACGGAGACCTGTCCGACGCCTGGTACGTGCTGGTGGCGACCAGCGACCCGGCGGCGAACGCCGCTGCCTCCGCCGAGGCGGAGCGGACCCGTACCTGGTGCGTGCGCTCGGACGACGCCGAGGCGGCGACCGCCTGGACCCCGGCAACGGGCCGGGACGCGGGCGTCACGGTGGCCGTGCTCACCGGCCACGATCCGCGTCGCTCGGCCGCCGTGCGCGACGCGATCGTCGAGGGGCTGCGCGACGGTTCGATCGCCGCGCCGGCACATCGCTCCCGCACCCCCTTCGTCGCCCTGGTGGGCGGCGGCCCGGGTGACCCGGACCTGATCACCGTCCGTGGCCGCCGACTGCTCGCGGAGGCCGACGTGGTGATCGCGGACCGGCTCGGTCCGCGCGACCTCCTGGACGAGCTGCCCCCGCACGTCGAGGTCATCGACGCAGCGAAGATTCCGTACGGCCGCTTCATGGCCCAGGAGGCCATCAACAACGCGCTGATCGAGCACGCCAAGGCGGGCAAGTCCGTCGTCCGGCTGAAGGGGGGCGACCCGTTCGTCTTCGGCCGGGGGATGGAGGAGGCCCAGGCACTGGCCGCCGAGGGCATCGCCTGCACGGTGGTCCCGGGCATCTCCAGCTCGATCTCGGTCCCCGGAGCGGCCGGCATCCCGGTCACGCACCGCGGGGTGGCCCACGAGTTCACGGTGGTGAGCGGCCACGTCGCTCCGGACGATCCGCGCTCGCTGGTCGACTGGGCTTCCTTGGCGAAGCTGACCGGCTCGCTCGTGGTCCTCATGGGCGTCGACAAGATCGGAAAGATCGCCGAGGCGCTCATCGCCCACGGCAAGTCGCCCGACACCCCCCTGGCCCTCGTCCAGGAGGGCACCACGGCGGCCCAGCGCCGGGTGGACGCCACGCTCGCGACGGTCGCGGAGACCGTCAAGGCACAGGAGGTGCGCCCGCCGGCGGTCATCGTCATCGGCGAGGTCGTCACCGAGGGCCCCGACAAGCTCGTCAGGTAACCGGGGGTGGAGCGGCTCGCCGCTCCACCCCCATCGCACGCATTGGCACCGCACCCCGGACAAGGCAGTATCACCCCGTGGCCGAACTCATCACGATCGACGAACCCGACGACCCGCGCCTGCACGACTACACCGGCCTGACCGACGTCGAACTGCGCCGCAGGCGCGAGCCGGCCGAGGGCCTGTTCATCGCGGAGGGCGAGAAGGTCATCCGCCGCGCCAGGCACGCCGGGTACGAGATGCGGTCGATGCTGCTCTCCGCCAAGTGGGTGGACGTCATGCGTGACGTCATCGACGAGGTACCGGCACCGGTGTACGCGGTCCAGCCGGACCTCGCCGAACGCGTGACCGGCTACCACGTGCACCGGGGCGCCCTGGCCTCGATGCAGCGCAAGCCGCTCCCGGCCGCGGGCGACCTACTGCTCGGCGGCCACCGCGCGGTGGCCGCCGAGCGCACCGACAGCGGCGCGGAGCCGCCTGCGGCCCCACGGGCAGGGCGCCCGGTTCGCCGCGTCGCCGTGTTCGAGGACATCGTCGACCACGCGAACATGGGGGCGGCCTTCCGGAACGCCGCGGCCCTGGGCATCGACGCGGTCCTCCTCACCCCGCGCTGTGCCGATCCGCTCTACCGCAGGTCCGTGAAGGTTTCGATGGGCGCCGTCTTCCAGGTGCCGTGGACCCGTCTTGAGTCCTGGCCGAAGGACGCCGAGCTCCTGCGGACCGCGGGCTTCACCGTCGCCGCGCTCTGCCTGAGCGACCGGGCGATCACCCTCGACGAGCTGGGTGCGCGGAAGTACGACAAGCTCGCACTGGTCTTCGGCACGGAAGGCGACGGCCTCACCCCCGAGGCCCTCGCCGCGGCCGACGAGCACGTCCGCATTCCGATGGACGCGGGCGTCGACTCGCTCAACGTGGCGGCTGCCTCGGCGGTGGCCTTCTACGCCATCCGCTCCCGAACCCCCTGACGCCGGCGGTGCGGTCCGCACCGTCCGGAACGGGTCGGCGGAGCAGGGCGTCGGACGGCCTCGTTCACCAGTGCCGTCCGACAGCGTCCCCGACGTTCCGTGACGAGGACGGGCCGTACCGCTCCGCCCCGAAGACGCACGTCCCGCGCGCGGAGGGCGCCCGTCGGAGGCGCTCCGCCCCCACGGTCCTCCGAGGCCGTGACCGCCGGGGCGGCCGTCGTCCCGACCGCTAGTTCTGGAGGGCCTGGGCGGCGGCGATCCCGAGGGCCACGAGGAGCGTCACCACGACGAACACGAAGAGCCGCTGCCGCAGCAGTCGGGGATTGGCGGGGCGGCGACCCGTGGACGTGGAGCGGACCCCTGGGCGGGTGCCGGACCGGGACTGCGGACCCCGGGAGCCAGCGGTCCGGGGCCCCGCCGAAGAGCGTGCGGACGAACCGGCTCCGCGTCCCTGGCCGCGTTCGCGCTCCACACCCCGCTCGGTGCCGCGCTCCGGGCCGCGGCCGGGCACGTCCCGCTCGGTGTACCGCTCGGTCGGCCGCACGGCGTGCCGTTCCTCGACCCGTTCCCGCTGCACCGGCGGGCGCGAGGCCGGCAGCCCCTGCGCCTCGCGCGCGGCGATCTCCTTCAGACGCATCGACAACTGCAGCGTGCTGGGCCGGTCCTCCGGGTCCTTGGCGAGGCAGGCCCGGATCAGCGGCGCCAGTGCGTCCGGCACTCCGTGCAGCTGCGGCTCCTCGTGCACGACCCGGTAGAGCATGACCTCGGAACTGCCGTGTCCGAAGGGGGAGTCGGCCATCGCCGCGTATGCCAAGGTGGCCCCGAGCGAGAACACGTCGGTGGCCGGGGTGACGGCCGCGCCGCGCACCTGCTCCGGTGCGAGGAAGCCGGGCGAACCGACGGCCGTGCCCACATGGGTCAGGGTGCTGGCCCCGGTGGCCCAGGCGATGCCGAAGTCGATGATGCGGGGGCCCTTGGGGGAGAGCAGGATGTTCGAGGGCTTCAGGTCCCGGTGCACCACGCCGGCCTCGTGGACGGCGACGAGGCCCTCCGAGAGCGCCGCCCCGATCGAGGCGACGTCGGCCGCGCGCAGGGGACCCTCCTCGGCCACCCGGTCGTGCAGTGAGGGGCCGGGCACGTACTGGGTGGCGAACCAGGGACGGTCGGCCTCGAGGTCGGCGGCGACGAGACGGGCGGTGCAGCCGCCGCGGATCCGCCGGGCCGCGGACACCTCGCGCGCGAACCGCGAGCGGAACTCCTGGTCCTCGGCCAGGTCGGGTCGGATCACCTTCAGGGCCACCCGCTGTCCGCGTCGATCGGACCCCAGGTACACGACGCCCATTCCGCCGGCCCCCAGCCTGCGGTGGAGCCGGAACGACCCGACGATCCGCGGATCCTCGCGCCGGAGCCGCATCATCGCCATGTCCGTCCCCTCGTCCGTTCGACGTGGCACAGCTTACGTAGTGGCGCCCGCACGCGCTCATAGGCCGCGCCCTCGCACCGCATCGATTGTCAGTACTGAGGGGGACGCGGAGGGAGCTCCGATTGCCCATGGGTATGCCAACCTCCCTTTGTGGAAACCCACTTGACGGGAAGCCGCGGAAGGGGTCCGGCGCTCCGGCCAGGCACTTCCCCTCCCTCACGCCCCGGCCGCACACGAGGGGCCCGGGGGAGTGAGCGAAGTCACGCCCCCGGGCCGGCGCCGTGTGCCCCTCCGGGAAGACCCCGGGTCCCGGGTCCCCCCTCTCCACCCAGGGGAGTACACGGTGCGGGTGGACGTCATCCTCCGGGAGGCCAGGAAGTCGGTACGCGGGCATGACGTCTCGATGCCCGCCGCTTCCTACTCTTGAAGTCAAGCGGCGGGTGCAGCACTCGTCCCCCGAGATCACGCACCCGCCGCTCCAGGACACGGCAGGAGAGGACCCATGGCCCATACGGCACCGAGGACGACCACCCGGCCTTCGAGCCGACGTCACCCCCTGGTGGCCATCGCCATGGTCCTCCCTCTCGCGACCCTGCTCGTGGTCGTCTTCGGCGGCTGGGACGCGGTGGTCACACAGGCGTCGTCCGTGGGCGTGATGCTGGGGCGCTGAGCGGCGCCCCCGGCCCGGGAGAGCGGCCCGGGTCGAGACATCCGACCATCAACCCCGTGGGGACGGGGGTGCGGCGGACGACAGCGCGAGGCCGGTCAGCTGGGGAGCTGACCGGCCTTCGCGCGTTCCCGGAGGTCTCCGTCGAGGAGACCGGTCCCCACCCCGTACGCTCCCGGCGTGGACCCCGCACCCCCGACGCCCCCGGCCGCACCCCCACCACCCCCAGGCCAAGGCCTCCTCGACGGCCTTGCCGCCCTCGCGCACACCGCCGCGCACCCCGCAGGCGCGTCCTGCCACTGTGCGCGCGGTCTCGTCGGGGTGCTGGCCGACCGGGACGACGGAAGCGTCGTCCGGCACGGCACGCTCGTCGCCAAGGCGCACGCGCCCGACACCGACCCCGGGGCCCACCGGGCGCGGCTCGCGCTGGCCGCCCACCCGGACGTCGCCGGAGTCTTCCTGCCCCCGCTCCCTTCGCCGCGGTCGGGCTCCGGGGATCTGGCCGGTCGGCCGGTGACCCTCTGGCCGTACGGGCCGCCCGTCGACCCGGAGGCCCCGGACGCCGCACCGTGGGAGGAGGCGGCACGGCTGCTCGCCCTGCTCCACCGCACCCCGCCGCCGCGCGACCACGCCGACCGGCTCCCGGAGATGCGGGCACCGGCGAAGGCGGCCCTCGCCGTGGACCGGATGCGCCGGACTGCCCCGCACCACCCGGCGACCCCCCTGGTCCTGAACGCCTGGCGGACGGTGCCGGACCGTCCGGCGCCGGCTCCCCGGCTCCTCTGCCACGGCGACTTCCACCTCGGCCAACTGGTGCGCGACGTCCGGCCGCGGTTCGAAGCGCCCTGGCGGCTCATCGACATCGACGACGTCGGTCTCGGAGACCCGGCTTGGGATCTGGCCCGGCCCGCCGCCTGGTTCGCGGCCGGCATCCTGCCCCCCGAGGTCTGGTCCCGGTTCCTCGGCGCCTACCAGGGGGCGGGCGGCCCCGCGGTCGGCACCGATCCATGGGACCGGCTCGATGTGCCCGCCCGGGCCCTGACCGTCCAGACCGCCGCCCTGGCCCTCGCCAAGTCCACGACCGAGGGACGGTCGTTGGACGAGGTCGAGGAAGTGATGATCGACACCTGTGTCCGCATCGCCGGTCATCGAACCGGGTAGGCCCTTTCGACGTCCACGTAAGGTGAGGCCACCATTCAAACGGCGATGTCAGGGAGTTGAGCCGAGCATGCAGTGTCCCAAGTGCCATGCGGCCATGCACACGTACAACCGCAACGGCGTCCAGATCGAGCAGTGCAGCGGCTGCCGGGGCATATTCCTGGACTACGGCGAGCTGGAGGCCCTGACCCGCCTGGAGTCCCAGTGGGGCCAGCAGGTCCCGCCCGCCCCGCCGGCCTACCCGGCACAGCCCGCCCCGCCCGCTCCTTCCTGGGGCGCCCCCCACAAGGGGCACCACGGTGGCCATCACGGCGGCCACCACTACCGGCAGCGCGGCTTCGGCAGGATGCTCTTCTCGTCCTGAGCCGGAGACGGAAGAGCCCCCGACCGCGAGGTCGGGGGCTCTTCCGTGTGGTGCGCGATACTGGGATTGAACCAGTGACCTCTTCCGTGTCAGGGAAGCGCTCTCCCGCTGAGCTAATCGTCCTTGGAGGTGGAGACGGGATTTGAACCCGTGTAGACGGCTTTGCAGGCCGTTGCCTCGCCTCTCGGCCACTCCACCAGGAGTGAATACGGGGGTTCGGGAAGATCCCCCACATCGAGCGGACGACGAGATTCGAACTCGCGACCCTCACCTTGGCAAGGTGATGCTCTACCAACTGAGCCACGTCCGCTTGTCGTTTCCGTTCCGCTTGCGCGTCCCGGCGACGTGTTGAACTCTAGCGGATTCCCGGGCCAGTACAAAAACGCGTTTCCGCAGCGTGCTGACCTGCGCGCCCTTCGGTGTGCCCGGTGGGGCCCCACGGAGGGTTCGCACGGCGTTCACTCACCGTGTTCCCGGGGGTGCGGGGAGCCCCGCCGGGCGCACCGCTCGACCTCCCGTCCCCTCCGCGACGTCGCGGGTCCCGGTGTTCCTCCGTGCGCGACCCGTGCCCGCGTCCCGGCGGACCTAGACTCGATGCGTGCACGACCTTGCTCCCCTGGCCCGCTTCGGCGGCCTCGTCGCGACCGACCTCCGGGACGTCACCCACGACCCCGAGGCGCTGGACTCCGCAGGCTTCTGGGCCGTCTGCGCGGACTTCGAAGGGCGCCTCACCTGCGCGCGCTTCGGGGACGTCCGGCCCGATCCGGTCCCCGCGCCCGTCCCGGGTGCCTGGCGCGGTCCCGCGGCCGGTGACTGGGTGTCCTCGCTCGACCGCGCCGCGTACACCGCGGGTGTCCGGCGGGTGCGCGAGCACATCGCGCGCGGCGAGGTCTACCAGGCGAACCTCTGCCGAGTGCTGACCGCTCCCTTGCCGGACCCGGCCACCGCCGATGTGGACGCACTCACCGCCCTCCTCGCCCGGGGGAACCCCGCTCCCTATGCCGGAACGATCCGCCTGCCCGCCCACGGCGTGGAGATCGCCACCGCGTCCCCCGAGCTCTACCTGCGCCGCACGGGCGCACGGGTCGCTTCGGGACCCATCAAGGGCACCGGACGCACCGTCGCCGACCTCCTGCCCAAGGACCACGCGGAGAACGTGATGATCGTCGACCTGGTCCGCAACGACCTGGGGCGGGTCAGCGAGACCGGTTCGGTCGCCGTCCCCGACCTCTGTGCGGTCGAGGAGCACCCCGGCCTCGTCCACCTCGTCTCCACCGTGACGGGAGTGCTCCGCGAGGACGCCGGTTGGCCCGGACTGCTCGCCGCCACCTTCCCGCCCGGCTCCGTCACCGGCGCGCCCAAAACCAGCGCGCTGCGGATCATCGAGGCCCTGGAGACCGTGCCCAGGGGCCCCTACTGCGGAGGCGTCGGGTGGGTCGACGCCGATGCGCGCACCGCGGAGCTCGCCGTCGGCATCCGCACCTTCTGGATCGACCGTCCCGAGGGGGTGCTCCGCTTCGGCACGGGGGCCGGGATCACCTGGGGTTCCGACCCGGAACGCGAGTGGGAGGAGACCGAGCTGAAGGCGGACCGGCTGGTCGCGATAGCGTCGGGCGCCTACGAGTCGGACGCCCGTGGGGCGAGCGAAAGGGCCACTCCTCGATGAAACTCTGGGTCAACGGTGGGCTGCGCGATGCGGAGGCCGCAACGGTCTCCGTACTGGACCACGGACTGACCGTCGGTGACGGCGTCTTCGAGACGGTCAAGGCGGAGCGTGGAGAAACGTTTGCTCTAACGCTCCACCTGGAGCGGCTCGCCCGCTCCGCCCTCGGTCTGGGCCTACCCGGACCCGATCTCGACGAGGTCCGCCGCGCTTGCGCCGCGGTCCTCGAGGCCAATCCGATGGAGCTTGGTCGACTCCGCATCACGTACACCGGAGGGCTCTCCCCGCTGGGCTCCGAACGCGGTGACGCCGGAACCAGCCTGGTCGTCGCCCTCGGCGAGACGGGGCGGCGCCCCGACACCACGGCCGTGATCACCGTCCCCTGGACCCGCAACGAGCGCGGAGCCCTCACGGGCCTCAAGACCACCTCGTACGCCGAGAACGTGATGGCCCTCGCCAGGGCGCGGGAGGCCGGTGCCTCCGAGGCGCTCTTCGCCAACACGACGGGGCGGCTCTGCGAGGGCACCGGCTCCAACGTCTTCGTCGTGGTCGACGGTCGGATCCTCACCCCGCCCGTCTCTTCCGGTTGCCTCGCGGGCATCACCCGGGCCCTCGCCGTGCAGTGGACCGGCGCGGAGGAGGTCGAGTTGCCGTTCGAGGTGCTGGAGGACGCCGACGAGGTCTTCCTCACCTCGACCCTCCGCGACGTCCAGGCCGTGCACCGGGTCGACGGCCGCACGCTCACGGGTGCCCCCGGCCCCGTGACCGCCAAGGCGATGCGCGTCTTCGACGAGCGCGCAGCGGCGAACCGGGACCCGCAGCTCGGTTGAATCCGGATGACGTATCGGCGCGGGGTGGGTAGAACACGGGGGATGACCACCACCCTGCGGCCGTCCGAGCCGCTTCAGCAGTCCGCCGACGGCGGCCGTTCCCGCACCTACGACATCTGCGTCAACAGCCGCCGGGTCGGCTCCGTCCACGTGGCCACCGACCCGGCCTTCGGTGCTGCATCGGGCCTGATCGAACGCCTTCGGGTCGAGGAGCCGGATCGCGGTCGGGGCCGGGGCACCGTGGCGGCGCTCGCCTCCGAGGAGGTGCTGCGGAGCTGGGGGTGCGGTGAGGTGCAGGTCTCGGTGCCCGCGGACGCCGAGGCCGCGCTGCGGTTGGCCCGCTCGCTCGGTTACACCGAGCGCAGTCGGAACATGGCCAAGGAACTGCCGGCGGCGCCGCCCGAGCTGCCGGAGGGCTTCGCGTACCGGCCGGTCACGGAGTCGGAGTTCGAGGAGTGGTCGGCCGCGTCCCGCGCCGCCTTCGCGCAGAGCTGGATCGACCGGGGCGTCCCCGAGGAGCAGGCGCTCGCCAAGGCGGAGGACGGTCGTCGCCGGTTCCTCCCGCAGGGCCTCGCCACCCCGGGCGTGACGGTTGTCGTCGGTCTGCGCGACGGACGGGTGGTGGGCCATCTGTGGGTGGGCCGGATGGAGTGCGACCAGGGGGCCGGCACGGCCTTCGTCTTCGAGGTCGAGGTCGTCGAGGGGGAGCGCGGCAAGGGGTACGGCAGGGCGCTCATGCTGCTCGCCGAACGCATTGCCCTGGACGCCGGGGAACGGCTCGTCGAACTGCACGTGTTCGCAAACAACATCCCGGCCATCCGGCTCTACGAGTCGCTCGGCTACCGGGCGACGTGCATCAACAGTGCGAAGCCACTGCTGTAGGGGCTTCCCGGTGGGCCGGGCGGCCGGCGCGGCGGGGCGCCTCGACGGCCGCGGGGCGCGGGCCGGACGGAGGCCCGTCGACGGGATGCCGGGCCCGGCCGAGCGCCTGGCCGGGAGGCTCCGGCCTCGGCGCAGTCCCCTGCAGAAGGCTGCCGAGATCGCTCAGGACCCGTCGAGGAGGCGGTCGGCGATCTGCTCGATCCGCTCCCGCAGTCCCTCCTGGCTCTGCCCGCCGTCCAGTCGCTCCCCGCCGATGACGTAGGTCGGAGTCCCGGTGACCTTGATGGCCTTGCCCTCGGCCTCGTCAGCGTCCACGGTCAGCAGGTGCCGACCGTCGATCAGGGCGGTGTCGAACTCCTCTGCGTCCAGGCCGAGTTCCGTTGCCACTTCCAGCAGGAGCGGTTCGCCCCGCTCGCCGAGCTCGGCCGTCCTCGCCAGCAGGGCCTCCGCGTACGGCCACCCCTTGCCCTGCTCGACCGCCTCCTCGACGGCCTGGGCGGCGGCGTACGCGTGCTTGTGCTTGGCCAGCGGGAAGTGCCGCAGCTGGACGTCGAGCCGGTCGCCGTACTTCTCCCGCAGCGCGTGGACGTCGCCGAGGGCCTGGAAGCAGTCCGGGCACTGGAGGTCGAACCACGCCTCCAGGGCGACGGCCGGGGAGGGGGTGGTGGTGGAGTCGTTCATGTCTGCAGTCTCCCACTGGGACCGGAGGAGGAGACCCGGCGGGGGCGACCCGGAGATCTCCCTGAGACCAGCGGCGGGGCATGGCCCCGGGCGGCCCGGCGGTGCAGGATGGAAGGGACGTATCGCCCGGCACCTGGAGGACCGCATGCTTGCCGAGACCATCTGTTCCGCGGCGTCCGCGGCGGGCCTGGGCATCGCCGCGATCTCGGCGTACCGGAAGCGCTTCCTGACCGCCGCCCGGATCGCCGCCTACGCCCTGGTGCCGCTCGGCCTGGTGATGACCGGCGCCGTCGACTGGATCGCCGACACGGCGTTCAGCCCGATGGCCTGGGCGGGCTTCGGCGTGCTCGGCACCGCCTGGTTGCTGTTCCTGTCCACCCGGGCCGTGGAGCGGCGCAGGGCCGGCCGTCCCCAGGACGTCGGAGAAGCCGCTCCCGGAGCCGTGGCTCCGGCCGCATCGGCGCCTGCGCGCGCCGTGAAGGCGAAGCCGCAGTCCGCTGACCAGCCCGCCGGCGAGGACTTCAGTGACATCGAAGCGATTCTGAAGAAGCACGGAATCTGACCGCTTCTGGCGATTCGGGTGTCCGTCCCCGTTCGGTGATCCACGGGAAGGAGTGAACTGCCCCTGCAAAGGCGCGTGTTGCGGGATGCGGGGGCGCTGGGTGCGCCATCATCCCCCCGAGATGCTGGATACCTCGCGGGAACCCGTCCCCGCCACCACCGATGCCCCTGCTGAAGAGCCCCGCGGCTGCCTGTTCGCGCTCTCCCAGCCGCCGCTGATGATTTTCCTCGGGGTGATCGGCTGCCTACTCCTGGTGGCCGCCGTGCACGACCTCTTCCTGCTGTGACTCCGGGGGAGGGGTCAGCCGGCCGCTTCCTTGCGGCGTGCTCGGTACGCAGCCACGTGGAGCCGGTTGCCACAGGTGCGGCTGTCGCAGTAACGGCGCGAGCGATTGCGGGAGAGGTCCACGAAGGCCCTACCGCAGTCCGGTGCTTCGCAGCGCCGCAGGCGCTCCTGCTCGCCCGCCACGACGATGAAGGCGAGGGCCATGCCGCAGTCGGCCGCGAGGTGGTCGGCCACCGAGGCGCCCGGCGCGAAGTAGTGCACGTGCCAGTCGTAGCCGTCGTGGTCGGTGAGCTGCGGGGTGGTGCCCGCGCCCGCCACCAGCTGGTTGATCAGCGGTGCGGCGATCCGGGCCTCGGGGGCGGAGAAGACGGCGGCGAACTTCTCGCGCACCTCGTGCACGGCGCGCAGGTCGTCGGGGTTGAGCGCCCCCACCCCGCTGACCTTGTGTGCGCGCAGGAACGCATGGAGTTCGGAGACGTCCGCGAGCGCGTCGTCGCGGTCGCCCTGAGGCGAGGTGTTCATCAGATCGACGACGGTGTCGAGGGCGATCCGGGTGTCGTGGGGGATCAGCACGATTCGCTCCCTGGCCGGCCGCGGGCGGGTGCCCGCGGAATGGCGCTGACTCTAGCGCGCCCCGGAAAAGCGCACCGACGCCCACCACCGCGCCGGCTGCGCGGGAGTGGGCGTCGGATCTCGTGCCTGTGTGGTTGACCGCCCGGCGCCGTCTCCCCGAGTCGGACGGCGCCGTGCGGTGATCGACCTGGCTCAGCTGTCGGCCAGGATGTGGGAAAGCTCCGTATCGAGATCGAAGTGCCGGTGCTCGGTGCCCGGTGGCACGGCGGCGTCGGTCCTCTTGAGGAACGACTCCAGGGCCCTCGCCGGGGCCTCGAGCAGGGCTTCTCCTTCGGGAGAGCTCAAAGCGATGCAGACGACTCCCTGACCGTGGCTGCGGGACGGCCAGACGCGGACGTCGCCCGTGCCGGTGGGCCGGTGCAGCCCCTCGGCGAGAAGGTCGCGGGCGAAGACCCATTCGACCGTCTCTTCGGCTCCGGTGTGGAAGGTGGCGTGCACGGCATACGGATCGGCCGTGTCATACCGCAGGCCCGCGGGTACAGGCAGTGAGGACTCGCTCGACACAACGAGGCGCAGGTGCAGCTCGCAGCTGACCGTGGTGTTCATAAGCGCCAGGGCCTTTCGCTCAGTGTGCGCTCGGGGATTCGCACGTCGGCGAAATCGACATGCCACCTCCGGTGCCGTTGTAAACCCCTCTGTCGTTTTTGTGGCTGTTCAGGTCGCTCGTATGGATGCGTGTGACCTGGGGTAATACCACCGTTCCGGTAAGGGCTCGCCGTCCGGTAGGTTGGGCGGCATGAATGCGGAGAGTGACGAGCGTACGGGGGATTCCGCAGGCGGTCAGGAGGCCGAACTGGGATCCCGCGCGCCGGAGTTCATCAAGTCGCGCAGGGGCCTGCACCTGAGCTGGCAGGTCGGCGTCTTCATCGTCGGACTGGCCGTGGTCGGCGCCGGAGTGGTGATGCTGCCGCTCCCCGGACCCGGCTGGCTGGTCATCTTCGCCGGCATGGCGATCTGGGCGACCGAGTTCGTCTGGGCGCAGCTCGTGCTGCGCTGGACCAAGCGCAAGGTCACCGAGGCTGCGCAGCGGGCCCTCGACCCCAAGGTCCGCCGCCGCAACATCATCCTCACCGTGACCGGTCTGGTGATCGTCGCCGTCCTGCTCGGCGTCTACCTGTGGAAGTTCGGCTTCGTCATGCCGTGGAAGATCGACGAGTGATCCGCGGGTGGTTCGGTACCCCCGCTGACATGGGGTAATGTTTGCGGTGCGCCCGGGCGATTAGCTCAGTGGGAGAGCACTTCGTTCACACCGAAGGGGTCACTGGTTCGAACCCAGTATCGCCCACCACCCGGATCGAAGGCCCGGAGACGGAACAACGTCTCCGGGCCTTCGGCGCATTCACCGCATCCGCATCAAACGCTCTCGCAGCCCCTTGGCGTCCCGCAGCCGCTGCTCGTAGGTGGCGCCCGTCGCGAGCAGCAGCAGGCCCGCCAGGGCCGGCGGCAGCCAGCGCGGAAGCGCGCCCACCACCTGCACCACGTACGGCGCCAGCTCGTGCAAGCCGTCCAGGGCGAGCGCCGCACCGCCCAGCACCAGCAGCGCCTGCAGCCGGAACCGGGCACCGAGCAGCGTCACCGCGAGGGCCGCCACCCCCAGGGCCAGCGGCCGGGCCCACCCCTGGTCCGTCCAGGCCGCCAGGAGGCTCGGCACCAGCGTCGCCGCGAGGCCGGGGCCGTACGCCGTCCACGAGGAGGCCTCCGGGTCCCGCCGTCGCCGCGAGAGCCCGACGACCAGTGCCGGCACGGTCACCGGGAGCGCGTACGCCTCCGGGGCCGTCACGTCCCACACGGCGAGCCGCACCCATGCGGCCAGGAGGAACAGCACGGCCGCCGTCCAGGAGGCCGACCGTCGCCGCTCCGGTCGCAGCGCCGTCGCCGAAGCGATCACTCCGCAGAGGGCCAGTGCGAGCGCCAGGAAGGCGGGACGAGGAGCGGTGATCCCGAGGGCGAGCGCCCCGACGGCCGCGCCGGCGACCTCGGCGGGCAGGCCCACCGGTCGGGGGGCCCTGGAGGCGACCGCGGCGGCCCCCGCCGGCACGAGCAGCAGGGCGAGCGCCGTCCACTGGTCCTCGAACCCGCCGGCAGCCGCCACCGCGAACACCGTTCCGGCCGCCGCGAGCACCGCCGTGGCGGCGGACGCCCCCCGGCGGGCGCCCGCGCCGAGCGCCGCGAGCCCCGAGAACAGTGCGAACACCGCGCCGAGCACGAGGAAGGTGGCCGTCCGGACGTCCAGGGCCAGGGCGACCGCGTCCACGGCGGACACCAGGCCGACGGCGAGAGCACCCCATCCGAGAGCGGTTCCGGGCCGCACCACGGGTGCCTGCCCCCGCGG
>NZ_JBHYMF010000095.1:0-26740 GCF_042742855.1 Streptomyces sp. NPDC058877
GCGCCGGGCCCCTCGCACGGAGCAATGACGGCCGGAGCGTGTCGGGAAGGTCCCTCCCGGGTCCCTCCCGTCCTCCCGGTGGGGGGCGCCCTCGGTGCCTAGCCGGTGAACTCGATCGCCGCCAGGTTCTTCTTGCCGCGCCGCAGCACCAGCCAGCGACCGTGCAGCAGCTCGTCCGCGGTGACCACCGCGTCCTCGGCGGTCACCTTCGTGTTGTTCACGTAGGCGCCGCCCTCCTTCACCGTGCGTCGGGCCGCCGACTTGCTCGCCACCAGACCGACCTCGGCGAACAGGTCCACGACCTGGCCCAGCTCGGACACCTGTGCGTGCGGCAGTTCCGACAGCGCGGCGGCGAGCGTCGCCCCGTCCAGCTCGGTCAGGTCGCCCTGCCCGAAGAGGGCCTTGGAGGCGCTGATGACGGCCGCGCACTGCTCGGCCCCGTGCACCAGGGTGGTGAGTTCCTCGGCGAGCGCCCGCTGGGCGGCACGCGCCTGGGGGCGCTCGGCGGTCCGCGCCTCCAGTTCCTCCAGTTCCGCGCGGGACTTGAAGGACAGGATCCGCATGTAGGTCGAGATGTCGCGGTCGTCCACGTTCAGCCAGAACTGGTAGAACGCGTAGGGCGTGGTCATCTCGGGGTCCAGCCAGACGGCCCCGCCCTCGGTCTTGCCGAACTTGGTGCCGTCCGCCTTCACCATCAGCGGAGTGGCGAGCGCGTGCACCTCGGCGCCCGGCTCCAGGCGGTGGATCAGGTCGAGACCGGCCACCAGGTTGCCCCACTGGTCCGAGCCGCCCTGCTGGAGCGTGCAGCCGTAGCGCCGGTACAGCTCCAGGAAGTCCATGCCCTGCAGCAGCTGGTAGCTGAACTCGGTGTAGCTGATGCCCTGCTCGGACTCCAGGCGACGGGCGACGGAGTCCTTGGTCAGCATCTTGTTGACCCGGAAGTGCTTGCCGATGTCCCGCAGGAACTCGATCGCCGACATCCCGGCGGTCCAGTCCAGGTTGTTCACCATGACGGCCGCGTTCTCCCCCTCGAAGGAGAGGAAGGGCTCGATCTGCGAACGCAGCCGGTTCACCCAGTTCGCGACCGTCTCGGGGTCGTTCAGGGTGCGCTCGGCCGTCGGCCGCGGGTCACCGATCTGCCCGGTGGCTCCGCCGACCAGCGCCAGCGGCCGGTGCCCGGCCTGCTGGAGCCGACGGACGGTGAGGACCTGGACCAGGTGGCCGACGTGGAGACTGGCCGCGGTCGGGTCGAAACCGCAATAGAACGTGACGGGACCGTCCGCGAGAGCCTTGCGCAGTGCGTCCTCATCGGTGGACTGGGCGAAGAGCCCGCGCCACTTCAGCTCGTCGACGATGTCCGTCACGATCGTCCGTCTCCTCAGAAAGTTGTCAGTGGTACGACGACTCAGTCTAGGGGGGGTCAGACCCCCTTGCTGACCGAGCTCATGTTGAAGTCCGGCACCCGCAGGGCGGGCATCGCGGCCCGGGTGAACCAGTCGCTCCACTCGCGCGGCAGCGTCTTCTCGGTCCGCCCCGCCTCCGAGGCGCGCGACAACAGGTCCACCGGCGACTCGTTGAACCTGAAGTTGTTCACCTCGCCGACCACCTCGCCGTTCTCCACGAGGTAGACGCCGTCCCGGGTCAGTCCGGTCAGCAGCAGCGTCGCCGGGTCGACCTCGCGGATGTACCAGAGGCAGGTCAGCAGCAGGCCCCGCTCCGTAGCGGCCACCATCTCCGCCAGGGAACGCTCGCCGCCGCCGTCCAGGATCAGGTTCCCCGCTCCCGGCGCCACGGGCAACCGAGTAAGTCCCGCCGTGTGCCGGGTGGTGACCAGGTGCGCCAGGCTGCCCGCTTCCATCCAGTGCACCGGCTCGATCGGCAGCCCGTTGTCGAAGACGGACGAGTCGTCGCCGGAGGAGTGCGCGATCACGAACGGAGCGGATTCCAGGCCCGGCTCGTTCGGGTCGCTGCGCAGCGTCAACGGCAGTGGCGAGAGCGCCTCGCCCAGTCGGGTGCCGCCGCCGGGCTTGGAGAAGACGGTACGGCCCTCCACCGCGTCCCGGGCCGTCGAGGACCACATCTGGTAGATCAGCAGGTCGGCGACGGCGGTCGGCGGCAGCAAGGTCTCGTACCGGCCGGCGGGCAGCTCGATCCGCCGTTCCGCCCAGCCGAGGCGGGTCGCGAGTTCGCCGTCGAGACCGATCGGGTCGACGTCCTTGAAGTCCCGGGTCGAGCGCCCGGCCCAGGCGGAGCGCGACCGGTCGGGCGACTTGGCGTTCAGCTCCAGCGTTCCGTTGGGCTGGTCGTGGCGGAGCCTCAGCCCGGTGGAGGTGCCCAGATAGGTGGAGGTCAGTTGGTGGTGGGCGAAGCCGTAGAGCTCGCGGCCGCCGGCCCGGGCACGGGCGAAGGACTCGCCGAGCGCCGGGGCGAAGTCGGTGAAGACGCTCGACGAGGTCTCCGTGGGGGCGTCCGTGAAGTCGGGGGAGGAGGGCACCCCCGTCACCAGGGGCTGGGCGTCCTCGGCGGGGCCCGCGGAGCGGGCCGCCTCCTCGGCGGCCCGGACCAGGGGCTCCAGGTCGTCGACGGTCACCGCGGACCGCGAGACGACGCCGGAGGCGGCGCCCTGGGCCCCGTCGACGGTGGCGATCACGGTGAGGGTGCGGCCCCGGGTGACGCCGTTCGTGGTGAGGGCGTTGCCCGCCCACCGCAGATTGGCCGAGGACTCCTCGTCGGCGATGACGACGCACCCGTCGGCGCGGGACAGCTCGAGGGCCCGCTCGACGATCTCGTACGGCTTGCTGACGCGGCTCATCGACCGGCCTCCTGCGTCGTGTTGAGGATGTTGACGCCCCGGAAGAGGGCGGAGGGGCAGCCGTGCGAGACGGCGGCGACCTGGCCCGGCTGGGCCTTGCCGCAGTTGAAGGCGCCGCCGAGCACGTACGTCTGCGGGCCGCCTACCTGCTCCATCGAGCCCCAGAAGTCGGTGGTCGTCGCCTGGTACGCGACGTCCCGCAGCTGGCCGGCGAGCCGGCCGTTCTCGATGCGGAAGAAGCGCTGACCGGTGAACTGGAAGTTGTAGCGCTGCATGTCGATCGACCAGGACCGGTCGCCGACCACGTAGATCCCGCGCTCCACGCCGCCGATCAGGTCCTCCGTCGACAGCCCGCCCGGATCCGGCTGGAGCGACACGTTCGCCATGCGCTGCACCGGCACGTGGGCGGGGGAGTCGGCGAAGGCGCAGCCGTTCGACCGGCCCAGGCCCGTCAACTTCGCCATCCGCCGGTCCAACTGGTAGCCGACGAGGGTGCCGTCCTTCACCAGGTCCCAGCTCTGCGCCTCGACGCCCTCGTCGTCGAAACCGACGGTGGCGAGGCCGTGCTCGGCGGTCCGGTCACCGGTCACGTTCATGACCGAGGAACCGTAGGCGAGCTTTCCCAGCTGGTCGAAGGTGGCGAAGGAGGTGCCCGCGTAGGCCGCCTCGTAGCCGAGCGCCCGGTCCAGCTCGGTGGCGTGACCGATGGACTCGTGGATCGTCAGCCACAGGTTCGACGGGTCGACGACCAGGTCGTACCGACCGGCCTCCACGCCCGGTGCCCGCATCTTCTCGGCGAGCAGCTCCGGAATCTCCTCCAGTTCCCTGTCCCAGTCCCAGCCGGTTCCGGTCAGGTACTCCCAGCCGCGCCCGACCGGAGGTGCGATCGTCCGCATCGAGTCGAACTCGCCGGTCCTCCCGTCCACGGCGACCGCCGTGAGCTCCGGGTGGAGACGGACGCGCTGCTGGGTGGTCACGGTGCCGGCGGTGTCCGCGTAGAACTTGTTCTCGTGGACCGTCAGCAGGGAGGCGTCCACGTGCGCCACGCCCTCCGCCCCGAGCAGTCGCGTGCTCCAGTCGGCGAGCAGCGCGCTCTTCTCCTCCGCCGGGATGGAGAAGGGATCGATCTGGTACGAGGAGATCCAGGTGCGCTCCGCGTGCACCGGCTCCTCGGCCAGCTCCACCTTTCCCCAGGGGCCCCGTCCGGGAAGCCCTCCGGGGTCGGAGCCCGCTGCCGCGATCACCTTCGCCGACAGCTTCGCCATGGCGACCGCCTGCGAGGCGACGCGCGCGGCCCCGTCCATGCTCAGGTCGACACCGGAGGCGAACCCCCAGGCCCCGCCGTGCACCACCCGCACCGCGTAACCGAGGTCCGTGGTGTCCGAGGAGCCGGACGGCTTGGCGTCGCGCAGCCGCCACGAGGCGCTGCGCACCCGTTCCAGACGGAAGTCGGCGTGCTCGGCGCCGAGCGCGCGCGCTCGGGCGAGCGCGGCGTCGGCGAGCGCCCGCAACGGCAGCGCGACGAACGAAGGGTCGATCTGATGGACCACGAGCGGCCTCGCTCTCGGCGATCGGAAGGCGGTGGTTGAACTGCTCCGGAAGTCAATCACGTGACGGGGGGTCGGATCGGCGCATTGGGAGCGCGCACCCGACGGGGCGACCCCGACGGAGCCCCGCCCGAGGGGACGGGGCGGGGCACCGACACGGCCGGCGATCGCTCCGACCCCGGCCGCCGGCCGGCAGCCCGGGGGCGGGCCGGCTCCCAGGAGCGCGGCGCGGCGCGTGGCGGGCGACGGCTCGGAGCGCTGCGGCACCCGGCTCCTCGGGATGGCGCGAAATGCACGGGTACCCCGTCCGGCGCCCCGTGGTCACGTGCTCGACGAGCGGTACGGCGCGTTCCCTCCGGGGGGATCCGTGCGTCCGCACGGCGCCCGTCTCGAGCGCGGCGCATGCCCTCCCAGCTGTAGGGATCCGACAGTGACACCCGTACGCCACTGTCGGAGGTCGATTCCCCATGTCGGGAGCGATACCGATAGGTTTTCGGCTATCAGACCGCTATTGAAAGGGTGATCCGTTGAGCCGCTCGGTTCTCGTCACCGGAGGAAACCGGGGCATCGGCCTCGCCATCGCCCGCGCGTTCGCCGAGGCCGGCGACGAGGTCGCGATCACGTACCGCTCCGGCGAGCCCCCGGCCGCCCTGGTCGAGCTCGGCTGCCTTCCCGTCAAGTGCGACATCACCGACGCGGAGCAGGTGGAGACGGCCTACAAGGAGATCGAGGAGAAGCACGGCCCGGTGGAGGTCCTCGTGGCCAACGCCGGCGTGACGAAGGACCAGCTCCTCATGCGCATGACCGAGGAGGACTTCACGTCCGTCCTCGACACCAACCTCACCGGCACCTTCCGTGTGGTCAAGCGCGCCAACCGCGGGATGCTGCGCGCCAAGAAGGGCCGCGTCGTCCTGATCTCCTCGGTCGTCGGTCTGCTGGGTTCCGCGGGCCAGGCCAACTACGCCGCCTCCAAGGCCGGGCTGGTCGGCTTCGCCCGCTCCCTGGCGCGTGAGCTCGGCTCCCGCAACATCACCTTCAACGTCGTCGCGCCCGGCTTCGTCGACACCGACATGACCGCGGTGCTCACCGACGAGCAGCGTGCGGGCATCGTGTCGCAGGTGCCGCTGGGCCGCTACGCGAAGCCCGAGGAGATCGCCGCCGCGGTCAAGTTCCTCGCTTCCGACGACGCCTCGTACATCACTGGAGCCGTCATCCCGGTTGACGGCGGATTGGGCATGGGTCACTGATCACATGAGCGGAATTCTTGAGGGCAAGCGCATTCTGATCACCGGTGTGCTGATGGAGTCCTCCATCGCCTTCCACACCGCGAAGCTGGCCCAGGAGCAGGGCGCGGAGATCATCCTCACCGCGTGGCCGCGGCCCTCGCTGACGGAGCGCATCGCCAAGAAGCTCCCCAGGCCCGAGAACGTCAAGGTCCTGGAGCTCGACGTCTCCAACGACGAGCACCTCGCCCGTCTCGAGGGCCAGGTCCGCGAGCAGTTCGGAGACCGCCTCGACGGCATCGTCCACTCGATCGGTTTCGCCCCGCAGGACGCGCTCGGCGGCAACTTCCTGAACACGCCGTTCGAGTCGGTCGCCACCGCCATGCACGTCTCCGCCTTCTCGCTGAAGTCGCTGACGATGGCGCTGCTGCCGCTGATGACCGAGGGCGGCTCCGTCGTCGGCCTCACCTTCGACGCGCAGTTCGCATGGCCGCAGTACGACTGGATGGGTCCGACCAAGGCCGCCCTGGAGGCCACCAGCCGCTACATGGCGCGCGACCTCGGCAAGCAGAACATCCGCTGCAACCTGGTCTCCGCGGGCCCGCTCGGCTCCATGGCCGCGAAGTCCATCCCGGGCTTCGGCGAGCTGGCGTCCGTGTGGGACAGCCGCTCCCCGCTGGAGTGGAAGCTGGACGACCCGGAGCCGACCGGCCGCGGCATCGTCGCCCTGCTGTCGGACTGGTTCCCGAAGACCACGGGCGAGATCGTCCACGTGGACGGCGGTCTGCACGCGATCGGCGCGTAAGCAGGCGGAACGGCGGGGGCCCGTGCCCCGCCCCGACGGGGGCGGAGGCACGGGCCCCCGCCCTTCCGCAACTCCTGCCCGACTCGAAAAGTAGCCCGAATGACCCCAGACTGGGGCAGAGCGTGATGTTCCTTTCGCTGGCGGGAGGAGGTGCGGGCATGCGCGCGATACGTCACGGCTTCGGGACGTTCGCCTCCGTCGCCGTTCTGCTCACCGGGATGGCCGTTGCCGCCGAGGTGCGGGCCGTTCCGCCACCCGTCGAGGGGGCCCCCGCAACCCCCGCGGCCGGGGCGCAGGAGGATTTCGGAGCCTCCTGCCGCACCGTCGTCGAGGGCTCGCACGTCACCGCCCACTGCAGCAACCCGTACCCGCGCACCGACCGGATCCGCCTGCACGTCGAGTGCGACCGTTGGTGGGACGTCGACAGCGACAGCGCTCCGGTGGACGTGGTGCCCGCCGACTACGCCCGGGTCACCGCCCGCTGCTGGAAGGAGGTCCGGTCCGCCTGGGTCACGCACCAGCCGGTGGACCCGGCTCCCGCTCCCGCTCCTGCTCCGCTTCCGGCCCGGAGCTCCTGAGGCACATGAAGGGGTAGCCGGCGGCCTCGGTGCCGGCCCGCTCGGCGTCGCCCTCCCGGATCGCGTCCACCAGGCGCGCATGGTCCATGTGGTTCTCCGGTCGCAGCACCCGCCCCACGTCGTCGCGCAGCCAGTCCCGGAGCAGATCGCCGAGGTCCGCGTAGAGCTCCGTCAGCACCTCGTTGCCCGAGGCGGCGACGACGGCCTGGTGGAAGGCCGCGTCGACCATGACGAAGCGCTCCGCGTCCCCGGACTCCCACGCCTCCTCGCGCCGTTCCAACAGGGCGTCCAGCTGCTTCAGGTCCCGTTCGGTGCGCCGTCCGGCCGCGAACCGGGCCGCCGCCGACTCCAGCGTCGAACGCAGCTCGGCGACGTGCCGCGGGTCGGAGCCGGCGAAGCGCCGGTGCATGACGCCCGCCAATTCGCTGGTTGCGGCGACGTACGTCCCCGAGCCCTGGCGGATGTCCAGCAGCCCGTTGTGCGCGAGCGCACGGACGGCCTCGCGCACCGTGTTGCGGGCCACGCCCAGCTGTTCGACCAGTTCGGGTTCGGTCGGGATGCGCGAACCCACCGGCCATTCGCCGGAGGTGATCTGGTTCCGCAGCTCGGCGATCACCTGATCGGAGAGACCGGTGCGCCGGGGATGACCGAGGGCCATGGAACGCCTTCCCGTTCGTTCGAAATTGGACAACCAATCATCCCATGATTCTATGATGACGTCATGCCTGACGAGCCGAAGACCCCCGACCCCGCCGCACGACCGGCCGGGAACACCACTGCGGCCACCACGGCAGGGGACCCTCCCGCACCCGACCGCACCCCCGGACCCGGTGCCGAGCTCCGGGCCGCCCCGGCACGTTGGACCCTCGGCCTGGTGTCCGTCGGGCTCGTCCTGGCCGCGCTCAACCTGCGCCCCGCCATCACCAGCCTCGGGGCCCTCCTCGAAGAGGTCAGCAGCGGCCTCCACATGAGCGGCAGCATCGCCGGGGTCCTCACCTCCGTCCCCCCGCTCTGCTTCGCGGTCTTCGGCATCACGGCCCCGCGCCTCGCCCGCCGCTTCGGCCCCGCCGCCGTCGTCTGCGCGGGCATGGCGGCCGTCTTCACGGGCTTGGTCCTGCGGCCCTTCGCGACCGGCACCGCCGCCTTCCTCGCCGCCAGCGCCCTCGCCCTGATGGGCATCGCCGTCAGCAACGTCCTGATGCCCGTCATCGTCAAGCGGTACTTCCCCGACCGCGTGGGAGGCATGACCGGCCTCTACTCCATGGCGCTCGCCCTCGGCACCTCCGTCGCCGCAGCCACCACCGTCCCCCTGACCGATGCCCTCGGCGGCGACTGGCGCCTCGGACTGGGCCTCTGGGCGGTGCTCGCCGCGCTCGCGGTCCTGCCCTGGTTCCCGCTGCTGCGGGACCGGAGTGGAGAAGCGGTCCGACCGGCCCCTCCGACCCGGGAAGCAGCAGCGCCGGCGTCCGCCCCGCGGATCACCCGCAGCCGCACGGCTTGGGCGCTCGGCGTCTTCTTCGGACTCCAGGCCACCGGTGCCTACATCACCATGGGGTGGATGCCGCAGATCTTCCGGGACGCCGGTGTCCCCGCCACCACCGCGGGCGTGCTCCTCGCCGTGACCATGGTCATGGGCGTTCCGCTCGCCTTCGTCATCCCGCGCCTCGCCACCCGGATGCGGAACCAGGGCCCGATCGTCATCGCCCTCGGACTGTGCGGACTCACCGGCTACGCCGGTCTCCTCCTCGCCCCGGCCGCCGGTGCATGGTGCTGGGCGGTGCTCCTCGGCATCTCGAACTGTGCCTTCCCGCTGGCCCTCACCCTGATCGGACTGCGCTCGCGCACCGGCTCCGGCGTCGTCCGGCTCTCCGCCTTCGCCCAGAGCATCGGCTACCTCATCTCGATCCCCGGCCCCCTCCTCGTCGGCGTGCTCTACCAGCACAGCGGCGGTTGGGGACTGCCCATCGCGCTGATGGGCGGACTGATGGTGCCGCAGATGATCATCGGAACCCTGGCCGGCCGGGACCGGACGGTCGAGGACGAATGCTGAGGTGCGAGACTGTCCCCATGCCAGTCCTCGAACCCAACCCCCAGAACGGCCAGAAGAAGCTGCTCCTCGTGCTCGGCGCGATGCTCGGCATCACCGTGGTCATCGCCCTCATCGCCTCCTTCGCCTCTCCCTGAGGTGGGGGCGGCCCCTGCCCGAGGTGGGGCTGGCCCCCGCATCCCCTAGGGGGCCGGTGTCAGGGAGAAGTGGGTGGATCACCCGATGGGCGGGAGCCGGCGGGCTCCGTACGTTGGAGACGACGGCGAAAGCGCGGAACCCACCCATGGAGGCGGCCATGTCGGCCCCCACGCACCCCGGCATCAGGACCACGACGACCCGCGTCGACACCCGACTTCCCTGGTGGGCACTCCTCCTTCCCGCCCTCTGCTTCCTCGCCCTCCTGATGCTGGTGGCCGGTGCGGGTGGGGCCCACGCGACCGCCGATGACCCGGCGGTCGGACGGGTCCTGCAGCAGGTCCGGCAAACGCTCCCTCTCTGAGTCGCAGTGGCCCGTTTCGTGCGAAGCTGTGGACCATGAGCGTCGATACACCCCGCAGCATCGTGCTCCTCCGGCACGCGAAGGCCGACTGGAACGACGAGTCCGACCATGAGCGCCCCCTCGCCGAGCGAGGCCGCAAGGACGCCCCGGTGGCCGGCCGCAGACTCACCGAGACCGGCATCGGCTTCGACCTGGCCCTCTGCTCCACCGCCCTCCGCACCCGTGAGACGTGGAAGCTGGCGGTGCAGGAACTGCCCGTGCGCCCCAAGACGGTGTATGAGGAGCGGATCTACGAGGCCTCGCTCGGGGAGCTCATCGCCGTGGTCAACGAGACCCCGGACGCCGTGGACAACCTCCTGCTCATCGGCCACAACCCGGGCATGCACGCCCTCGCCGATGCCCTCGCCGGTGCGGCGGAGGGCGATGCCCTCGCCCGGATGAACCGCGGGGGCTTCCCCACCTCGGCCTTCGCCGTCCTCACCTTCAGCGGCTCCTGGAAGTCCGTGGAACACGGCGTCGGCCGGCTCGTCGACTTCTGGTCCCCGCACGCCTGACCGGACCCCACGGGAAAGGGCCCGGCGGTCGTCGTCCGACCCCGGGCCCTCCTCCGTACCGCCACCGCTCAGTGCAGCAGGTCGTCCTCGCCGCCGTCCGCGGCCTCGACCTCCTCGCGCGTGATGCCGAGCAGGTACAGCACGGTGTCCAGGAAGGGCACGTTCACCGCCGTGTGGGCCGCCCGGCGCACCACGGGCTTCGCGTTGAACGCCACTCCCAGCCCTGCCGCGTTCAGCATGTCCAGATCGTTCGCACCGTCACCGATCGCCACGGTCTGCGCCAGCGGCACCCCCGCCTCCGCGGCGAACCGGCGAAGCAGCCGTGCCTTGCCCGCCCGGTCGACGATCTCACCGGTCACCCGGCCGGTGAGCTTCCCGTCCACGATCTCCAGGGTGTTGGCGGAGGCGAAGTCGAGGCCGAGCCGCTCCTTGAGGTCGTCGGTGACCTGGGTGAACCCCCCGGAGACCACGCCCACCTGGTAGCCGAGCCGCTTGAGCGTACGGATCAGGGTCCGGGCCCCGGGCGTCAGCCGCACCTCGGCACGGACCTTGTCGACCACCGAGGCGTCGAGGCCGGCGAGCAGTTCCACGCGTGCATGGAGCGACTGCTCGAAGTCGAGCTCGCCGCGCATCGCCGCCGCCGTCACCTCGGCGACCTCGTCCTCGCAGCCCGCGTGCGCCGCGAAGAGTTCGATCACCTCGTCCTGGATCAGGGTCGAATCGACGTCCATGACGACGAGTCGCTGTGCACGCCGGTGGAGACCGGCGGAGACCACGGCCACGTCCACCCCGACGCTGTGCGCCTCGGTGGCCAGCGCGGTCCGCAAGGGTTCGGTCTCGCAGCCCGAGACCGCGAACTCCACTGCTGTCACCGGGTACTTCGCGAGGCGGAAGACACGGTCGATGTTGCCTCCGGTCTCCGCGATCCTGGCCGCTATGGCCGCCGTCTGTTCCGCGGTGAGCGGGTTACCGAGCACGGTGACGTGCGAGCGTCCTTCACCGCGGGGACGGTTGTCGCCCGTACCGGAGATGATCTCGGCCTGGAGCTTCAGCGACTCGGCCCAACTGTGCACGGTGGCGCGGAGCTCGCCCGGTGAGGCGACGGTCGGCTCGGTGACGAGCGCGCACAGGACGAGGCGGCCACGGGAGACCACCTGCTCGATGTCCACGACGTCGACGGAGTAGGCGGCGAGGGTGTCGAAGAGTCCCGCGGTGATCCCGGGACGGTCCTTCCCGAAGATCTTGACGAGAAGGGTGGGAACGTCTGAGGTCTGCGATGCGCTCATGGTGGTTCCACCGTATCCGGCACCGCGCACCGCTCGGGCGTCCGTCCCGCCCAGCGGACACCCCGGCGGGTGAGGGGCCACCCCCGAACGCCTTCCTTCGGCCCGACTTTCGGAGAGCGGACCGGGCCTGAAATAGTTCCCCAGGATGATTCGCCATCCCTGGACTCCCGTAGGCGGGGGTACATCGGGGGACAAGTAGTGGGGCATGGAGTGCCAGAACTCGTACTGGAATTGAACGGCAGGACCTGGACGCTCGATCCGTCCCGGTCGTACACCCTGGGCAGGGACCCGCAGGGTGACCTGGTGGTCGAGGACGCCAGGGTCTCCTGGCGGCACGCCACCATCAGCTGGGGCGGCCGGAGCTGGGTCCTGGAGGACCACGGCTCCACGAACGGCACCTTCGTCCAGGGGCAGCGGGTCCACCAGGTGGAGATCGGCCCCGGTTCGACCGTCCACCTCGGCAATGCGACCGACGGGCCGCGGCTGAACCTCGCCGACGGCGCCGTCACCGCCCCCCAGCAACAGACACAGGTCCAGGCGCAGCACCCGGTGTCCTCACCCGTCGCCGCTCAGCAGGCCCCGCACCAGCAGGCCCCGCAGCAGGGATGGCAGCAGCCGCCGGTCCACCAGCAGGTCCCCCACCAGCAGATCCCGCAGCAGCAGGGCCCCGGACACGACCGCCCCGGCGCGGCCACCGGGGCGTCGTCCGCCTATGCCGACCGCAGCCCCACCACGTTCCACCAGCTGTCCCTCGGTCACGTCATGCGGATCGGCCGTGCCCTCGAGAACGAGCTGGTCGTCTCCGACCTCCAGGTCTCGCGGCACCACGCGGAGTTCCACGCGACCCCCGACGGCCGCTTCGAGATCCGTGACCTCGGCTCCCACAACGGCACGTACGTCAACGGCCAGCCGATCGCCAAGGGCGGCACGGCCCTCCTGGGCCCGCAGGACATCGTCGGCGTCGGCCACTCGACCTTCCGCATCGTCGGGGGTCAGCTGGAAGAGTTCGTCGACACCGGCTCGGTCTCCTTCTCGGCCCGTCACCTCACGGTCACGGTCGACGGTGGCAAGCAGATCCTCAAGGACGTCACCTTCGGCGTTCCCGAGAAGTCGCTGATCGGCGTCATCGGCCCCTCCGGCTCCGGCAAGTCGACCTTGCTCAAGGCCCTGACGGGCTACCGCCCGGCCAACGAGGGCGACGTCCTCTACGACAACCGGAGCCTCTACAAGCAGTTCGCCGAGCTGCGCCAGCGCATCGGACTGGTCCCGCAGGACGACATCCTGCACAAGGAACTGACCGTGCAGAAGGCGCTCCGTTACGCCGCCAAGCTCCGCTTCCCCGGTGACACCGCCGCCGCGGAGCGCGAGGCCCGCATCGACGAGGTGCTGCGCGAGCTCAAGCTCGACATCCACAAGGAGAAGAAGGTCACCTCCCTCTCCGGCGGCCAGCGCAAGCGCGTCTCCGTCGCCCTGGAGCTGCTGACCAAGCCCTCGCTGATCTTCCTGGACGAGCCGACCTCCGGGCTCGACCCGGGCATGGACCGCGACGTCATGCAGTTGCTCCGTGCCCTCGCCGACGACGGCCGCACCGTCCTGGTCGTCACCCACTCGGTGGCCGAGCTGGGCCTGTGCGACAAGCTGCTCGTCATGGCGCCCGGCGGCTCCGTGGCCTACTTCGGACCGCCGGAGGAGGCGCTGAACTTCTTCGGTTACTCCACCTGGGCCGACGTCTTCTCCGCCTTCGAGAACTACCGCGACTACGACTGGGCGGGCCGCTGGAAGGGCTCGCAGCACTACCAGCTGTACGCCGCGGACATCGACGCCGTCGCCGCCCAGCCTGTCCAGATGCCGCAGCAGGCGATGGCCCGCCCGCCCAAGCCCCAGGGCTGGGGGTCCCAGCTGTGGACGCTGATCCGCCGCTATGTGTCGGTGATCGCCTCGGACAAGGGCTTCATGGCCCTGATGGTGATCCTGCCGGCCGTCCTCGGTGCGGTGTCCGTCGTCATCCCCGCGGACTTCGGCCTCGGCAGACCCAAGCCGCCGGCCCGCTTCAACGGCGACGCCGGCACGATCATGCTGATCCTGGCGGTCGGCATGTGCTTCTCCGGCGCGGCCAACTCCGTCCGTGAGCTGATCAAGGAGCGGGTCATCTACGAGCGGGAGCGCGCCGTCGGCCTGTCCCGTTCCGCGTACCTGATGTCCAAGGTCATCGTCCTCGGTCTGATCACCGCCTTCCAGGGCGTGATCATCTGTGGCATCGGCTTCGCCACCCGTGAGCTGCCCGAAGAGGGCCTGTTCATGCCCCCGGCCATCGAGCTGTGCATCCAGGTCATCGCGCTCGGCCTCACCTCGATGATGGTCGGCCTGGTCATCTCCTCGCTGGTGAAGACCGCCGAGAAGACCATGCCGCTGCTCGTCATGTTCGCGATCGTCCAGGTGGTCTTCACCGGCATCCTCTTCCAGGTGTACGACTCGCCCGGCCTGGAACAGTTCGCTTGGCTGATGCCCTCCCGCTGGGGCATCGCCGGCGCCGGCAGCACCCTCGACCTGGGGCACCTGATGCCTCCGTGGGACCGCCAGGACCCCACGAACACCGACCCGCTGTGGGAGCACACGGTCGGCCAGTGGAGCCTGGACCTCGGCATCCAACTGGCGATGGCCGCCGTCTGCTGCTTCGTCGTGGCCCGTCTGCTCCGCCGCCACGAACCCGAGGTCATGCGCAAGTGACGACCGCGGGCGGTACGCCCGAAGGGCGGCACCCCGCACGGGGGTGCCGCCCTTCGGCGCGCTGCGGACAGGGTCGCCGACGGACGACGGTCAGTAGGCGCTGTTGACGTTGTCGATCGAGCCGTAGCGGTCGGCCGCGTAGTTGGCGGCGGCGACGATGTTGGCGACCGGGTCGTACTGGTCGAACTTGGTGCCGGGCACGTGGTAGGCCTTGAAGGTTGGGTAGATCACCTGGAGCAGGCCCTTGGAGGGCACGCCGTTGATGGCGTTGATGTCCCAGTTGTTGATGGCGTAGGGGTTGCCGCTGGACTCGCGCATGATGTTCCGGTGCAGACCGTTGTAGGTGCCCGGAATGTTGTGCTTGTCCATGATGTAGAGCGCCTCGCGGATCCAGCCGTCGAGGTTGTTCGCGAAGACCGGCTTGCGGGCGGCGGCCCGACTCGCGGCGGCCTTCTCCGCGGCACGCTTCTTCGCAGCCGCCTTGGCCTTGGCGTCGGCCTTCGCCTTCGCTTCGGCCTTGGCCTTGGCGGCGGCCTTCGCCTTGGCCTCGGCGTCGGCCTTGACCTTCGCTTCGGCCTTGGCCTTGGCGGCGGCCTTCGCCTTGGCCTCGGCCTCCTGCTTGGCCTTCAGGCCGATGGTCGTCTGCTGCTCGTTGATGCTGGCGGCGAGCGCCTTCGCCTGCGGGCTGTTCGCGTCATAGGCCCAGGCGACCTGCTGGGTGCCCGAGAGGGCCTGCGGCTCGATCTCGGTGGTGCCCTGGTTCCCCGGCACGAGGGTGAGGGCGAGGGCTGCGGCGCTCAGAGCGGCGACGCCGGCGATCGTGGCCTTGTGGGTCTTCTTCAGACCACGACTGTGGCCAGGGGTGTTCGCAGACATGCAGGACTACCTCTTCGAATCGCTGGGGGTCGCTCGGCCGGGGCGGCGCTGCGCCTACTCGGCGGCGACGGGGGCAATTCTTAGCGGCAGCAAAATGAGCTGGCAAAGCTGTGACGTACGATCCCGGGTAGTAGGTCAGGGTCTCAGCCGAGGGGTGGCGAGTGTCCCCTGTGGCCCGTTTTCTCCGTCGATATCCGGCGCTAGAAGTCCACTAGCGAGCTTCGTAAGTGATGTGCGTCCTATGCGCGGCCTCACATCGGCCAGGTAACGAACTGACCATGCGTTGCGCCAGCAATGCGGACGGTGAATCAACTCCTCCGTGTGGAGGAGACGGATACCGCCGAACTCCTCCTCCAGGGGCGCCCATCCCGCATCGCCGCGGTGCATCCGCGCGACCCGGTTCCTCCGGGGCCGCGCCTGCCCGGAGCACCCGCCCCCCCCGCACCGCCGGATCGCCCCGGCCTAGGTCCCGAGACCTGCTCCGCCCTCGTCCACAGGCGGATCCGGGCCGTCACGCACCGCCGGTACGGTGAGCGCATGAGCCACCGACCGAGCTCCGGCCTGGCCGCCGTGAGCACCGCTCTCCTGGCGATGAGCCGCCACCTGGAGGTCCGAGACGTCCTCAAGACGATCGTGGCCTCCGCCCGTGAACTGCTCGACGCCGAGTACGCGGCCCTGGGCGTCCCCGACGACCACGGGGGATTCGCCCAGTTCGTCGTCGACGGCGTCAGCGACGAACAGTGGAAGGCCATCGGCCCGCTGCCCCGGCAGCACGGCATCCTCGCCTCGATGCTCCACACGGCCGAGCCCGAGCGGCTCGCCGACGTCCGAAAGGACCCCCGCTTCGAGGGTTGGCCGGATGCCCACCCCCGGATGTCCGACTTCCTCGGTCTTCCCGTGAGGGACGGGGACGAGACCATCGGTGCGCTCTTCCTGGCCAACAAGCGCTGCCCGAAGGAAGGCGGGGGCTGCGGCTTCACC
Source organism: Streptomyces sp. NPDC058877 (assembly GCF_042742855.1). NCBI lineage: Bacteria > Bacillati > Actinomycetota > Actinomycetes > Kitasatosporales > Streptomycetaceae > Streptomyces > Streptomyces sp. NPDC058877. The sequence continues at coordinate 15,936 of NZ_JBHYMF010000095.1, forward strand.
GCCGAGGACGAGCAGCTCCTCTCGATCCTCGCCCAGCACGCGGCCATCGCCCTCACCAACGCCCGGCTGTACGAGCGGAGCCGTGAACTCACCATTGCGGAGGAGCGCTCCCGCCTCGCCCATGAGCTGCACGACGCCGTCAGCCAGAAGCTGTTCTCCCTCCGGCTCACCGCCCAGGCCGCCGCCGCCCTCGTCGACCGGGACCCGACCCGTGCCAAGGACGAGCTCCAGCAGGTTGCCGCGCTGGCGGCCGAAGCCGCGGACGAGCTCCGCGCCGCCGTCGTCGAGCTCCGACCCGCCGCCCTGGACGAGGACGGCCTCGTCCACACGCTCCGCACCCACGTCCAGGTCCTGGACCGCGCTCATTCCGCGCGGGTCACCTTCGACGGCCCGGGGATCCGAGCCCTGCCGGCCGCCCAGGAGGAGGCCGTCCTCAGGGTCGCCCAGGAGGCCCTGCACAACGCCCTGCGGCACGCGGACGCGGAGCTCGTACGGGTCTCCCTCGTCCGCAGTGGCCAGGGCGCGCGACTCGCCGTCACCGACGACGGCAGGGGCTTCGACCCGCTCGCGGTCCGCAGTGCCGGCCGCCACCTCGGCCTGGTCTCCATGCGGGACCGCGCGGGCGGCGTCGGAGGGCGGCTCACCGTGACCTCGGCCCCGGGCGAGGGCACCACGATCGAGATGGAGGTTCCCGGTGGCTGACAAGCCGATCCGAGTCCTACTGGTCGACGATCACCAGGTCGTCCGCCGAGGCCTGCGCACCTTCCTGGAGGTGCAGGACGACATAGAAGTGGTGGGGGAGGCGGCCGACGGCGCCGAGGGGGTCGCCCAGGCCGAAGAGCTCCGCCCCGACGTGGTCCTCATGGACGTGAAGATGCCGGGCACGGACGGCATCGAAGCGCTGAAGAGGCTCCGCGAGCTCGCCAACCCGGCGAGGGTCCTGGTCGTGACCAGCTTCACCGAGCAGCGGACGGTCATCCCCGCGCTCCGGGCCGGAGCCCGTGGTTACGTCTACAAGGACGTCGACCCCGACGCCCTGGCCGGTGCGATTCGCTCCGTGCACGCGGGGCACGTGCTCCTCCAGCCCGAGGCCGCCCGTGCGCTCCTCGCGCAGGAGGACTCCCAGGGAGGCACGGGGCGGGGTTCCGCCCTCACGGAGCGGGAGCGCGAGGTGCTCGGCCTGATAGCGGACGGCCGGTCCAACCGGGAGATCGCCCGTGCGCTCGTCCTCTCGGAGAAGACCGTCAAGACGCACGTTTCGAACATCCTCATGAAGCTCGACCTCGCGGACCGCACCCAAGCGGCGCTCTGGGCGGTCCGGCACGGCTTCACCGACTGATGCGCCCCCGCACGCGCCGGGCGCACGACCGTTCCCCCTGTCATACCGTCGTGTGCATGTCCCCCGTTCGGCGCAACCTGGCGGAGGGTGAGGCGTTCTCCATGGCGTGCTGCGGCGGACCGGCCGCAGCGATGACCAGGAGGAAGTACCACGTGAAGAACTTCAAGAAGGCCGCTGCCCTCACCGTGATCGCCGGTGGCATCGTCGCCGCCGGTACGGGTGTCGCCTCCGCCCACGGCGCCGAGGCCACGGGCCAGGCCCTCAACTCGCCGGGCGTCGCCTCCGGCAACCTGGTGCAGGCTCCGGTCCACGTCCCCGTGAACGTCTCCGGCAACACGGTCAACGTGATCGGTCTGCTCAACCCGGCCTTCGGCAACGGAGCCTTCAACGGCTGACCCGCCGCACCGCCCCCGGCCCCGGACGATCCCCCCGGAGCCGGGGGTCCTTGCCTTCCCCACCGGACCCCGGCGCCCGCGCACCACCACCCGCGGGGAACGGCCGAACCCCTCGGCACCGCCCGACCGTCCGGGGAACGGTGCGGCTCACCCCACCGCCCGTCGGGTCAGAAGCCCCGCTCCCGCTCCCTCTCCTCCACGTAGGCGTTGTAGGCGGCGACCCGGGCCCGCCGGGCCACCCGTTCCACCGGCTGCAGCGCCGCACCCCGCGCCGCCATCTCCGAGGCGCTCACCGCACCCCCGTGCCCATGGCCGTACGCCAGGTTCACGAGGAGCCCGATCCGCTGGGCCAGCTCCAGAACCCGGACCGCACGCGGCGGATACCCCGGGGCGAGCACCTCGCGCCCCACTTCCGACCGTGCCCGGTACGCCTCGCGCGCCGCCTCCGCCGCAGGCCCCGAGGCCGCCACGTCGAGCCGGGTCAGCGCCGCGGTCGCGTCCCGCAGGGCCTCCGCCAGCTCGCGCTCCGCCTCACCGAGCGAGGGCACGTCCGCCGGGGGCGCCTCCCGCACCCCCAAGCACTGCCAGACCACCGAGACGTGCACGTCGCCCTCGGGGCCCGCCTCCGAGACCTCCGGCACGAGACCGTACGGCGCACCGAAGCCCACCGCCGCTTCCTCCGCCTCCAGGGCGCGCGCATTGAAGTCCGGCGGCCCGCTCAACCCCAGTGGATGTCCGGGGGCCGGTAGGGCCACCCGCCACCCGGTCACCCCGAGCCGCCGCAGTCGGCCCAGCGCGAGCGTCAGCCCCACCGGCCCCGCCTCGCCCGGCAGCCCCTCGACGCGGTGCACCGCGTCTTCCCCGACAATCGCGAGCGCCGCCTCGTCCGGCGACACCGCACCGGCCAGCAGGGCATTGCCCCAGGCGGCCAGACGTCCTGAGCGTGGTTCCGAAAGCATCCCCCCAGACTAGGCACTCGAAGGAAGCCCTACGGACCGGTCCGCTCCGTCGATAACGTAGGTTTTCCCCTGGACGCCGCGCCCATCGGCGCAAGGCGACGACACGACTCGACCGCAAGGGGAGACAACGCGCTCATGAGCGATGTACTGGAGCTGGTGGACGTATCCGTGGTCCGCGACGGACGCGCTCTGGTGGACGAGGTCTCCTGGTCGGTCAAGGAAGGCGAGCGGTGGGTGATCCTCGGTCCCAACGGCGCCGGCAAGACCACCCTTCTGAACATCGCCTCCAGCTACCTCTTCCCCACCAAGGGCGCCGCCCGCGTCCTCGGCGAGCAGCTCGGCGGCGTCGGCACCGACGTCTTCGAACTCCGCCCCCGGATCGGAATGGCCGGCATCGCCATGGCGGAGAAGCTCCCCAAGCGCCAGACCGTCCTGCAGACCGTCCTCACCGCCGCGTACGGCATGACCGCCACCTGGAACGAGGACTACGACCCGATCGACGAGGCCCGGGCCAAGGCCTTCCTCGACCGGCTCGGCATGAGCGACTACCTGGACCGCAAGTTCGGCACCCTCTCCGAGGGGGAGCGCAAGCGCACCCTGATCGCCCGCGCGATGATGACCGACCCCGAGCTCCTGCTCCTCGACGAGCCCGCCGCAGGACTCGACCTCGGCGGCCGTGAGGACCTGGTCCGCCGCCTCGGCCGCCTCGCCCGCGATCCGTACGCGCCCTCCATGATCATGGTCACCCACCACGTCGAGGAGATCGCCCCCGGCTTCACCCACGTCCTGATGATCCGCCAGGGCAAGGTCCTCGCCGCCGGCCCCGTGGAGACCGAGCTCACCTCCCGCAACCTCTCCCACTGCTTCGGACTGCCGCTCGTCGTCGAGCGGGCCGGAGACCGTTGGACCGCCCGCGGCCTGCCCCTGAAGTGAACCGACAGGGCACCGGCGTCCCGCACAGCCGCCCGCGCCCTGTCCGGAAGGACCCCACCGCCCTACCATGACCACGTGGACATCGATGCGTGGGTGTGGTGGCTGATCGGAGCGGTGGGGCTCGGCATCCCGCTGGTCCTGACCGCGATGCCGGAGTTCGGCATGCTGGCCGTCGGAGCCGTTGCCGGGGCGGTGACGGCCGCCCTGGGGCTGGGCATCGTCGCCCAGGTGCTCGTCTTCGTCGTGGTGTCCGTGGCGCTCATCGCGGTGGTGCGCCCGATCGCGACCCGGCACCGCGACGCGACGCCCGGACTCTCCAGCGGGGTGGACGCGTTGAAGGGCAAGCACGCCGTCGTCCTGGAACGCGTCGACAGCAACGGGGGCCGCATCAAGCTAGCCGGCGAGGTCTGGTCCGCCCGGACGCTCGACACCGGGCAGAGCTTCGAGCCGGGCGAACAGGTCGACGTCGTGGAGATCGACGGGGCAACCGCGGTCGTCATGTGACCGAACCGCGCCCATGAGGCTCCGCCATCTGGGAAACTCGATCATCGAAAGCGATCCGGCAGTCATCCGGCAGCGAAGGGCACGGGGAACACGATGTCAGCAGTCATCATCGTCCTGATCATTCTGGTGGTGCTCGTCTTCATCGCCTTGATCAAGACGATCCAGGTCATTCCGCAGGCGAGTGCGGCGATCGTGGAGCGCTTCGGCCGCTACACCCGCACCCTCAATGCCGGACTGAACATCGTCGTCCCGTTCATCGACTCGATCCGCAACCGGATCGACCTCCGCGAGCAGGTCGTCCCCTTCCCGCCACAGCCGGTGATCACCCAGGACAACCTGGTCGTCAACATCGACACGGTCATCTACTACCAGGTGACCGACGCCCGTGCCGCGACCTACGAGGTCGCCAGCTACATCCAGGCGATCGAGCAGCTCACCGTCACCACCCTGCGCAACATCATCGGCGGCATGGACCTGGAGCGGACGCTCACCTCCCGCGAGGAGATCAACGCGGCCCTCCGCGGCGTCCTCGACGAAGCCACCGGCAAGTGGGGCATCCGCGTCAACCGCGTCGAACTGAAGGCCATCGAGCCGCCGACCTCCATCCAGGACTCGATGGAGAAGCAGATGCGCGCCGAGCGGGACAAGCGCGCCGCCATCCTCACGGCCGAGGGCACCCGTCAGTCCGCCATCCTGACCGCCGAGGGCGAGAAGCAATCGGCCATCCTGCGCGCCGAGGGCGAGGCCAAGGCGGCCGCCCTCAAGGCAGAGGGCGAGGCCCAGGCGGTCCGCACGGTCTTCGAGGCGATCCACGCGGGCGACCCGGACCAGAAGCTCCTGTCCTACCAGTACCTCCAGATGCTGCCGAAGATCGCCGAGGGCGACGCCAACAAGCTCTGGATCGTGCCCAGCGAGATCGGAGATGCCCTCAAGGGCCTCTCCGGAGCCCTCGGCAACGTCGGCAACGGCGTCCCCGGTTTCAACGTCAAGGGCGCACCGGTCGAGCGGCGGGACGAACCCGCAGTCGACTGACGCGTACACGTAACTCTGGTGCATGATCGGTGCGAGCCCCTCGACCTCGATGACATCGGGGCGGGGAGGCGATTCACTGACCATGTGAGGAAAAGGCTTTGTCCATCTGGGAAGCCCTTGCAGTCTTCGCCGCCGGCGTCGGCGCCGGCACCATCAACACCATAGTGGGATCGGGAACGCTGATCACCTTCCCGGTCCTCCTGGCGACCGGACTCCCCCCGATCACCGCCAACGTCTCCAACTCCCTCGGCCTCGTCCCCGGTTCCATCAGCGGAGCCATCGGCTACCGCCGCGAACTCAAGGGGCAGAAGCGACGCCTCCTCCGCCTCGGCGGGGCCGCCCTCGTCGGTGGCCTCATCGGTGCGATCCTGCTCCTCGCGCTGCCGTCCGCGGCCTTCGACGCGATCGTCCCCGTCCTCATCGGCCTCGCCCTCGTCCTGGTCCTGCTTCAGCCCCGTATCGCCGCCGCCGTGAAGCGACGCCGGGAGCAGAGCGGAACCGGGGCCCATCCCGACGGCAGCCCCGCCCTGCTCTTCGGCCTCCTCCTCGCCAGCATGTACGGCGGGTACTTCGGAGCCGCGCAGGGAGTGCTCTACCTCTCCCTGATGGGCCTGCTGCTCCACGACGACCTGCAGCGGATCAACGCCGTCAAGAACGTCCTCGGCGCCCTCGTCAACGGAATCGCAGCCGTCTTCTTCCTCTTCGTCGCCGACTTCGACTGGACCGCCGTCCTCCTCATTGCCGTCGGCTCCACCCTCGGTGGCCAACTCGGCGCCAAGGTCGGCCGCAAGCTTTCCCCGACGGTCCTGAGAGGAGTGATCATCGCGGTCGGCATCGTGGCGATCCTGCAACTGACGCTCGGTTAGTCCGCGCACGGCGGACGGGCCCGCCCCACCGAAGGGTGGGACGGGCCCGTCCGCACGACTGCGGGACAGCCCTCACGCAGCCGAGTCTGCCAACCACGCCGGCAGCGCGGACCGCTCGCTCGCCCGCAGCGCGAGCAGCATGGCGTCCGCCGGAGTCGGCTCGAAGGGCTGGTGCAGCAGCGGCATCCCGGCCTGCTCGGGCGTCCGGTCCGCTTTGCGGTGGTTGTCCTCGGCGCAGGAGGCAACCGTGTTCAACCAGTTGTCCCCACCGCCCTGTGCCCGCGGCACGACGTGGTCGACCGTCGTCGCCCGCTTCCCACAGTACGCGCACCGGTGTTGGTCCCGGACCAGCACGCCCCGCCTCGACCACGGCGCCTGTCTTCGGAAGGGCACCCGGACGTACCGGCAGAGCCTGATGATCCGGGGCACCGGGAGGTCGACGGCGGCCCCCCGCACCCGCAGCTCGGGATGGGCCTGCTCGACGACGGCCTTGTCCTGCAGGACGAGCACCACCGCGCGGTTGAGGGTGACCGTCGAAAGCGGCTCGAAGCTCGCGTTCAGCACCAGCGTGTCCCGCATGTTGCCCACCTCCCGTGTGCCGGCCCGCCCCGACCTGGGGTTCGGGCTTGGATCAACGATGGCCGGGCCGGCCGGGTCGGACAACGCAATTTCCCGTGCAACAAAAGATGCCCGCTTCTGATCTCTCCAAGACCAGAAGCGGGCAAACAACAAACGAACGATCAGGCCGCCGCGGGAGCCGCGTACTCACCGATCAATTGGGCCCGGCCGAGCGTGTGGAACCGCAGGTGGAAACCCACGGCCGCCGGCGAGGCATCGGCATCCGGGCCGAGCTTCTCCCGGTCCACCGCGTACACGGTGAAGACGTACCGGTGCGCCGGGTCACCCGCCGGAGGAGCAGCGCCCCCGAAGTCCTTGGAACCGTAGTCGTTCCGCACGTGCACGGCACCGACCGGCAGCCCCTCGAACGACCCCGACCCGGCACCGACGGGAAGCTCCGTCACCGACACCGGGATGTCGAACAACACCCAGTGCCAGAACCCGCTGCCCGTCGGGGCGTCCGGATCGAAGCAGGTGACGGCGAAGCTCTTGGTCTCCGCCGGGAACCCCTCCCAACTCAGCTGAGGCGAGGTGTTCCCCGCCGCGTGCACTTGGGCGTCCTTCAACACCCCACCCGGTGCGACGTCATCGCTCACCACGGTGAACGTGGCCACCGGCGGGTGGAAGTCGTGGGGAAGCGGCGCCTTCTTGCCCTCTGACACGTCGAGTACCTCCGATGCGTCTGTCGACACTGACACGGCAGAGACTAGAACCAGTTGCGACGGCCGCCGACCTCGGCCAGCCACTCGTTGAGGTATGCCGCCCAGTCGGTGGAGTGGAAGTCGAACAGGTCGACCTGGAAAGACCGGTAGGAGTCGCTGCCCTCGGTGAACAGGCCCGGCTTCTTGTCCATCTCCAGGACGACGTCCATGGCGCGGTCGTCAGCGACGAAGCTGACCTCGACCTGGTTCAGCCCCCGGTACTGCGGCGGCGCGAAGAACTCGATCTCCTGGTAGAAGGGCAGCCTCTGCCGCGTCCCGCTGATGTGGCCGCGCTCCATGTCCGCGCTCTTGAAGTGGAAGCCCAGCTGGATGAAGGCGTCCAGGATCGCCTGCTGCGCCGGAAGCGGGTGGACGTTGATCGGGTCGAGATCACCGGAGTCCAGCGCCCGGGCGATCTCCAGCTCGGTCGTCACCCCGATGTGCATCCCGTGCAGCTGCTGCCCCGCGACCGCGGTCACCGGAGTCTCCCACGGGATCTCCAGGCCGAACGGCACCACGTGCACCGCACCGGCCTTGACCTCGAAGGCACCCCCCAGACGCACCTTCACGAACTCGATGTTCTGCTTGTACTCCTGCTCACCGCCCTCGACCTCGACCCGCGCCTGCAGACCGACGGAGAGTCCCTCGATCTGCTGGTCAACGCTGCCGCCCTGGATCCGCACCTCACCCTGGACGACGCCGCCCGGGACGACGTTCTCCTCGGTGAGCACCGTCTCGACGGTGGCCCCACCAGCGCCCAGGCTCGCGAGCAGCTTCTTGAATCCCATGTCTTCCACTCCTTTTCGGGGTTCTGACCCGTAGTTACGCGCGACGACCGTAGCCGGTTCCCCGACGGTCGCCACTACGCTCGGACGACATGAGCGAGAGCCCCGACCGTACGCCGCTCCCGCGGGCCTTCTTCGACCGGCCGGTTCCGGAGGTGGACCCCGATCTCCTCGGCCGCGCCCTCGTCCGCAACACGGAGGGGGGACGGATGGAACTCCGCCTCACCGAGGTCGAGGCGTACACCGGCGCGATCGCCCCCGGTTCCCACGCCTTCCGGGGGCGCACGCCACCCGAGGCCGTCATGTTCGGCCCGCCCGGACACGCGTGCGCCTACTTCACCCATGGCATGTCAAGGCGGTCAGCATGAACGTCGATCTCCTCGCCCACCCCGCCGAAGAAGTCGCCCCCAAGCTGCTCGGGAGTGTACTCACCTGCAAGACCCCGGAGGGAACCGTGAGCATCGCCATCACGGAGACCGAGGCGTACTCCGGAGAGGCGGACCCGGCTTCCCACGCCTACCGGGGCCGGACACCCCGTAACGCGGTCATGTTCGGACCCGCGGGACACCTGTACGTCTACCGGTCCCACGGCCTCCACTGGTGCGCCAACGTCGTCACCGGTGCGGACGGCACCGCCTCGGCCGTCCTCGTCCGGGCAGGCCGGGTCATCGAGGGGGAAGACCTGGCGCGCGAGCGACGAGGGGAGGGGGTCGAGAGCGCGCGGCTCGCCCGGGGCCCGGGGAACTTCTGCCGGGCGCTCGGCATCACGGGAGAGCACAACGGTGCAGACCTACTGAAAGGTCCCTCGGTCGCATGGTCCGAGGGCGGGCCGGTAGCTACCGCGCTGATCCGGGTCGGTCCTCGGGTAGGCGTGAGCAAGGCCCACGACTGGCAACACCGGTTCTACCTCGCCGGCGATCCGACGGTCTCGGCGTACCGCCTGAGCCCGCGAGCCGAACCGTCCGCCGGAGCCTGAGCCGCCGTGCACCTTGCTCACGGCCTGCCGGGTGCGTCGGCGCGGAGTTCGGGGCCAGAGGGTGGGAGACCGCTCGCAAGAGTGGCGCGTGACGCCTTCCACCCCCGCAACGAAGAGGAGGCACATGCCCTGCCGTCCGGCGGGGGCGCTGGCGCACTCGTGTGCGCCGCACAGGAAGGAGCCACCCCCAGTGACCATCAGCTTCGGCCATGACCGCGGTGGGGCGGAGTCTCCCGTACGCGTGCCAACGCATGGCACAGCACCCGGTGCACCCACTCGCCCACCGCGTCCGCTTCGCTGCCGTCGGATGGGCGGACCGGCAAGGACACGCAGTCTTCCAGCCCGGCCGGCTGGCCGCCCTGATGGGCAAGGACGGCAGGTCATCGTCCGTCCGGAGCACCCGCAACGCGGTGGCCCGCGCCAAGCAACCGGACCTCGTGTCGCCCCGTTCCGGGGCCGCCTGCCCGGTCCTTTGACCAGGAGGCTCAGCCCCAGACCGCCATGGCCAACGCCGTACAGAGACGCCGGAAGCCGCGATGGTCGCTCATGCCGGTGTGGCTCATGCATGCGACGTCGACCGTCGCACCGTCCGTCGACGGCTCCGCCTTCCACTAGCAGTGCAGGCACTCCGCCTCATGGGCCACGTCCGTATCCGGACGTGGCGTGATCCGGTGCGTCACGAACCGCAGGCCCGTGCGTGCCGTCAGTGTCCCCGGTGTTCGTTCCGGAGACGGGTTCGGGGCCCACACTCCCGTCCGACACCGGCGAGTGGTCCCCGACCGACGTGGCGTTCGCGCGAGCCATCGCGTACCGCAGGCACCCACGACAACTCGGCACGGGGGCGGGCGGTGCAGAGGGAAGGGGCACGTGTACCGGTCCGTCCGTCGTCTTGCCGATGCCGTCGAACCAGCGACGTACCTGCCCAGTCAGTCATCTACGGCATGCGGCACTGCCTCAACGCGGGATGCGGCTCAGAGGGGCAGGCCAGTGGTGTTCTACTGCGTCCGGGTGGAAATCCTGCGCTGCGCCGGCCAGGCCCGCCTCCGCCGTCGTACGGCCCGCTCCGACCACGAGCTGGTCATGGGGCCGGCCCGGCTCGCCACCACCCCGGACGTCGGACGTCGCCCTCCCCCTGAACGGTGCGGACGCCCGTGCAGGTCAGAAGGCTCCGTTCGCTTTCCTTGCGGGTGAGCCATCGATGTCCGACCACATCCTCAGTGGTCCCCGCACGGGAGTCGGGGGTGATGGCGCCCCGCACCCCTGGCGCTTCTGGGGCACGGGAGATCCGACGGTGAGTCCCTACCGTCCCCACACCCCCAGGGAGCGCCGCCTTGACTCTGGTTGCTCGACCCCGTAACGTGGCCCGAGCCGCTGAACACGGTCTGCTTGTTCAAGCACCCCGCAGTGGCCATCCATTACTCACGTCAACGCCCAAGCGGGGCTTATTTCGGCATGCCGGAATTCGCATTCGAATGGCTCGATTGTGACTCGCCGAAGAAATCGGCTAACGTAGTGGACACGCCGAGAGGCAAAGGCAGCCAACAGGCCGCTAGAAACGAATTCCGAACCGGAAGCGGAACGGAAAACGAATCTGGTAAGGTTGGAAACGAAGGAAGCGCCCGGAGGGCCTGGGAACAGGAACGATGGAAGCGTCCGTATCTTGAGAACTCAACAGCGTGCCAAAAATCAACGCCAGA
>NZ_JBHYMF010000096.1:0-26368 GCF_042742855.1 Streptomyces sp. NPDC058877
CCTTCGCATCCGCGTGCCCCGTGCACCGGTGCGGGTGGTGCGGGTGGTGCGGTCAGATGGTGGCCGTGTCGATCACGAAGCGGTAGCGGACGTCGCTGTGGACGATCCGCTCGTAGGCCTCGTTGATCTGGTCGGCGCGGATCAGCTCGATCTCGGCGCCCAGGCCGTGCTCGGCGCAGAAGTCGAGCATCTCCTGGGTCTCGGCGATGCCCCCGATCATCGAGCCGGCGAGGGTCTTGCGACCGCCGATGAGCGAGAAGAGGCCGATCTTGACGGGCTCCTCGGGGGCGCCGACGTTCACCAGGGCGCCGTCCGTCTTGACCAGGCTCAGGTAGGCGTTGAAGTCGAGCGGTGCCGAGACCGTGGAGATCACCAGGTCGAAGGTGCCGGCGAGCCGGGTGAAGGTCTCCGGGTCGGAGGTCGCGTGGAAGTGGTCGGCGCCCAGCTTGAGGCCGTCCTCCTGCTTCTTCAGCGACTGGCTGAGGACGGTGACCTCGGCACCGAGCGCATGGGCGATCTTGACGCCCATGTGGCCGAGGCCGCCGAGGCCGACGATCGCGACCTTCTTGCCGGGGCCCGCCTGCCAGTGGACGAGCGGCGAGTAGAGGGTGATCCCGGCGCAGAGCAGCGGGGCGGCCTCGTCGAGGCCGATGCCCTCCGGGATGTGCAGGGTGTAGTTCTCGTCGACGACGATGTGGGTGGAGTAGCCGCCGTAGGTCGGCTCGCCGTTCTTGTCGATCGTGTTGTACGTGCCGGTGCCTCCGGTGACGCAGTACTGCTCCAGGCCGCGCTGGCAGTAGGTGCACTCACGGCAGGAGTCCACGAAGCAGCCGACGCCGACGCGGTCGCCGACCTGGAACTTCGTCACGCCGGGGCCGACCTCGGCGACGATTCCGGCGATCTCGTGGCCGGGGACCATCGGGAAGATGCCCTCGCCCCAGCCGTTGGTGGCCTGGTGGATGTCGGAGTGGCAGATGCCGGCGTACTTGATCTCGATCAGGACGTCGTGCTCGCCGACGGGCCGGCGCGGCACGGTGGTGCGCTCCAGCGGGGCGTTGGCGGCGGGTGCCGCGTAGGCGGGGACGGTGGTCACGTTCGTGGTCATGTCGGCAAGCCTGCCGGAGGGCGGTGGATCCACCCAGCCACCTGCTCTGCCTATGTCCGGCGTGCCTACCACCGACAGGGTCAGGATCACGCGTCCGTCCACGGTACCGGGCGGCGATAATGGGGCGGTATGGACCTCAGTGCCGAACTCAGTGAATTCCTGCGCTCGCGCCGGGCCCGGCTGAAGCCGCGGGACGTGGGCCTGCCCGAGTTCGGGCGGCACCGGCGGGTACCGGGCCTGCGTCGGGAGGAGCTGGCGCAGCTGGCCGGGGTTTCGGTGGCGTACTACACCCGGCTCGAACAGGGCCACGGGCAGAACGTGTCGCTGGAGGTCCTCGATGCGATCGCGCGGGCCCTGCGGCTGAGTGACACCGAGCGGGCGCATCTGACGCATCTGGCGAAGCCGACGGTGAAGAAGCGGCAGCGGGCCGCGATCGGGCGTCCGCAGCAGGTGCGGCCGGGGCTCGTGCACCTGATCGACTCGATGGACGCCGTGCCGGCGGTGGTCATGGGCCGTCGTCTCGACGTGCTGGCCTGGAACCGGATGGCCCGGGCGCTGCTCGGTGACTTCTCCGCCTGGGAGCCGCACGAGCGGAACATGGCCCGGGTGGTCTTCCTCGATCCGAACGCACGCGACCTCTACGTGGACTGGGAGTGCAAGGCGACGGAGGTCGTGAGCGTGCTGCGGTTGTACGCGGGGTGCTATCCGGACGATCAGCGGTTGCTCGCACTGGTGGGCGAGTTGTCGGTGAAGAGCGAGGAGTTCCGCTCCTTGTGGGCGGCCCACACGGTCACGGACAAGGGCCACGGGACGAAGCGGTTGCGGCATCCGCTGGTGGGCGAGATGACGCTGGCGTACGAGACGCTGAAGGTGTCCGGTTCCGATCCGGACCTGGCGCTGGTGACCTACCACGCGGAGCCGGGGACGCCGTCGGCGGATTCCTTGCGGCTGCTCGCGCAGTGGGGGGTGGACGAGCCCGTGGAGGTCCGGGAGTAGGCGGGAGGGGGCGGCGGGGCTCCTTTCCGCGGAAGACGGCGAAGGCCCCCTCCGGTGGGAGGGGGCCTTCGGTGCGTGGCTGCGGGGTCAGAGGGCCGAGCCGGCCTTCCAGTCCGACCAGTTCAGGTTCCAGCCGTTGAGGCCGTTGTCGGGCTTGATCGTCTTGTCGTTGGAGTTCTTGACGATCACGACGTCACCGATGATCGAGTTGTCGAAGAACCAGGCCGCCGTCTGGTTCGGGTCGCCGGCGCCCTTGACGTCGGCGAGGCCGACGCAGCCGTGGCTGGTGTTCACGCTGCCGAAGATCGACCGCGCACCCCAGTAGTTGCCGTGGATGAAGGTGCCGGAGGTGGACAGCCGCATGGCGTGCGGCACGTCCTTGATGTCGTACTCGCCCTTGCCGTCGTCGTCGGTGAAGCCGACGGTGGCGCCGTTCATCCGGGTCTCCTTGAACTTCTCGGAGATCACCATCTGCCCGTTGTAGGTGGTGTTCTCCGGGGAGCCGGCGGAGATCGGGATGGTCTTGATCGTCTGGCCGTTCCGCTTGACCGTCATGGTCTTGGCGGCGACGTCGACGGTGGAGACCTGGCTGCGGCCGATCGTGAAGGTGACGGTCTTCTGCTGGACGCCGTAGACGCCGTCCGCGCCCTCGACCCCGTCGAGGTCGAGCTTCAGCGTGACGGTCGAGCCGGCGGTCCAGTAGGCGTCGGGACGGAAGTCGAGGCGGGTCGAGTTGAACCAGTGCCCGACGACCTCCTGACCCGAGCTGGAGCTGACCGTGATGCCGCCCTGGACGGCCTTCTTGTCGGTGATCGCCTTGTTGAAGTTGATCGAGACCGGCATGCCGACGCCGACGGTGGAGCCGTCCTCGGGGGTGAAGTTGCCGATGAAGCTGTTCGCCTGGGAGACGGTGGTGAACGAGGAGTTCTCGTGGGCCTCCAGGCCCTCCGCGTCCGTGGCCGCAGCGGCGATCTTGTAGACCGTGGCCCGCTTGAGCGACTGGGACGGCTTCCAGCTGAGGCCGTCGGCCGCTATCTCGCCCTTGACCTCATCGCCCTCGGCGGAGGTCATGGTGACCTCGGTGAGCTTGCCCTCGGTCACGGTGACCTTGGCGTCGTTGTTGATGGAGGCGTTCTGGGCGCCGTTCTCCGGGGAGATGGTGATCTGCGCCTTGGAGGTCTTCTGGGCGGCCGCCTCGTCGACCTGGGCCTGTGACTGCGGCGTCGGGGATCCGGAGGAGCCGGTGTCCTTGTCCCCGTCGTTGCACGCCGAGAGCACGAGTACGCCGCTGAGCACCGCGGCTGCGGCCGCCAGGCTCCTGCGGCGCTTGCCGACCGTCATCACACGCTTCTCCATCGTCGCCGGTTCCCTGCCAACTTCTTCTAAGAACGCCCATGACACCCCGTCCGGTTCCGTGACCGAAGGGTTTGTGGGGAACGCCACTGCTCTTCGGGGAACACCACGCGCATCCGGGCCCGCGGGCCCGACAACCGCTTCCCGCGGCTGCCCGGTGCGGGCGGGCCCCGGGACGCCGTCCCGGGGCCCGCGCACGGGTCGGATGCCGGCCCTACGGCCGTTCGTCGTCTTCCTCGGCCCCATCTTCCTCGCCGAGGTCCCACTCCAGTGCATCGGGGTCGTATTCGATCTCTTCGCTGCTCCAGGAGGCCTGGACCATCTCGATCCCGGGGACGTCACGGATCAGGTCGAAGGGTTCGACGAGGTAGGCGAGGGCCTCGGCGCTGTCCTCGCGCGCGGCTTCCCGGGCGTGCACCCGCTCTTCCTCGGGCATGAACTCGTCGGCGTCGATCCGGGCCTCGGCGGCCTCGGCCAGCGCGGTCGGTCCGTCGATCTCCAGGACGACATCGACGCGAAGGCGAACATAGCGTGTGGTTTCCGGTGTGCTCATGGGTCGGAGCGTAGGGTCCGGGGGCCCTCGACTTTCCCGCGACCCGCTGTGTTCCGTAGCATCAGCCCACCTGCCAATTCGCGGTTTCCGCAAGGGGGATCGATATTTCCGTGTCCGCCACCCGACGCCCACTGCTGACCGCCGTCGCCGCGGGGACGCTGCTGTGCGCCCTGTGGTTCGTACCGTCCGCGAACGCCATCGACCAGCAGGGCGGGGCGGGGGTCGGAGTGACCCGGAACGCTCCCGCCGGAGACGGTGGCGGCCTCGCCGAAACCGGAGGCCTGGGCACCACGCCGTACCTGCTCGGCGGGACGGGATTCCTGGGGGTCGGGGCCGGTTTCGTGGCACTGGCGATGCGGCGCCGGGGCCGCGCCTTCTGACGGACCTCCCGTACGCGGGAGCCTTCTGACGGGCCTCTCCGCGTACGCGGGAAGGGGCCGGTTCGGGACCGGCCCCTCCGCGCGTGCGTACCGCCGTTACGCCAGCGGTCCGGTGACCGGCTCGACGGCGGCGACCAGCCGGCCCTCGCGCACGAAGGCGTCGGCGGCGGCCAGGTCGGGGGCGAGGAAGCGGTCCGGGCCCGGGCCCTCGACGCCGGCCGCGCGCAGGGCCGCGATGGCGGCCTGCGAGGCGGGCGCCGGGGTGAGGCCCGCGCGGAGTTCGATGCCGCGGGTGGCGGCGTACATCTCGACCGCGATGATCCGGTTGAGGTTGCCGATCGCGGTGCGCAGCTTGCGGGCGGCGGACCAGCCCATGGAGACGTGGTCCTCCTGCATCGCGGAGGAGGGGATGGAGTCGGCGGAGGCCGGGACGGCGAGCCGCTTCATCTCGCTGACCAGGGCGGCCTGCGTGTACTGGGCGATCATCAGGCCGGAGTCGACGCCGGCGTCGTCGGCGAGGAACGGCGGGAGGCCGTGCGAGCGGTTCTTGTCGAGGAGCCGGTCGGTGCGGCGCTCGGCGATGGAGCCGAGGTCGGCGGCGGCGATCGCGAGGAAGTCGAGGACGTAGGCGACGGGGGCGCCGTGGAAGTTGCCGTTGGAGCGGACCTGGCCGTCGGGGAGCACCACCGGGTTGTCGACGGCGGCGGCCAGCTCGCGTTCGGCGACGAGCCGGGCGTGGGCCATGGTGTCGCGGCCGGCGCCGGCGACCTGCGGGGCGCAGCGCACCGAGTAGGCGTCCTGGACGCGGGGGGCTTCGCCGGCCTGGAAGTGGCCGGTGAGGCCGGACCCCTTGAGCACGGCGAGCATGTTGGCGGCGGAGGCGGCCTGGCCGGGGTGGGGGCGGATGGCGTGCAGCTCGGGTTCGAGGACCTTCTCGGTGCCGAGGAGGGCTTCCAGGGAGAGCGCGGCGGTGACGTCGGCCGACTTGTAGAGGGTGTCGAGGTCGGCGAGGGCCATGATCAGCATGCCGAGCATGCCGTCGGTGCCGTTGAGGAGGGCGAGGCCCTCCTTCTCCTTGAGCTCGACGGGCTGGATGCCGGCGGCGGCGAGGAGCTCGCCGGCGGGCTTCACCGTGCCGTCGGGGCCTTCGGCGTCGCCTTCGCCCATCAGCGCGAGGGCGCAGTGGGAGAGCGGGGCGAGGTCGCCGGAGCAGCCGAGGGAGCCGTACTCGTGCACGACGGGGGTGATGCCGGCGTTGAGGACGTCGGCCATGGTCTGCGCGACCTCGGGGCGGACGCCGGTGTGGCCGGAGGCGACGGTCTTGAGCCGGAGGAACATCAGGGCACGCACGACCTCGCGCTCGACGCGGGGCCCCATGCCGGCGGCGTGCGAGCGAACGATGTTGCGCTGCAGCTGGGCGCGCAGCTCGTGGCCGATGTGCCGGGTGGCGAGCGCGCCGAAGCCGGTGGAGACCCCGTAGACGGGCTCGGGCTTGGCGGCGAGGGCGTCGACGATCTCCCGGGAGTCCGCCAGGGCCTGCACGGCTTCGGCCGACAGCTCGATGCGGGCCCCGTGACGGGCGACGGCGATGACGTCCTGCGCGGTGGTGCCGGACGTGCCGAGGACGACGGTGTGCATATCCATATTCAGCACCCTACGGACTGAAGAGCAACCTGTCACTAGTCGCCCGCCGGACGACCCCTTACACCACCGCTTGCCGCTTGCCGCCTTCCTCCGCCCGCCGCCCCGCTCTCTCCACGAGCCTCCCGGAACACCTGGGCGATCGGGCCCGGTGGGCATCCGGACCGTACGCCGCGAGCGTCACGGTCGAGGCTGTCCGAGACACGTCGCCGACGGACGTCAGGCCTCCTCGAAACAGCCATACGCCTCCAGGCGGGTGCCGCCGCCACCACGCCATGAACCATCATTTGAACGGAAGGCCAACGGCGGCTCGTGACCGTACTCCGGGATGGCCTCAAGCTCGATGGTGTCCCAAATGGCCTGCCGGAGGAAATCGGAGAAGCCGCCGTCGAAAAACTGCGGACGCCACATCCTGTTCCGGCTGCCGATCGTCCAGCGGTCCGGGTCGTCGCCTTCCGTGACCCAGAAGACCGCACACCCCTCGACGGTGACAAGGAATGGCAACCACCCTCCCGGCTGGGGAAAGAATTGGAAGGGCACGGGAGGCAGGTCGTCAACACCGTTCCGCACATTGTAGGCGTTCCACTCGGCACGCACGTTTGACATGAAGTCGACATTAGAGTTCTCCACACCGGGAACACTGACCGTGAAGTAGTCAGAGAAATTACCGGGGCCGAACCAGTAGACGAAGTCCTTATAGTCCGACGGAAGGCCCGTTCCAAGCTCTGACTCCACCCGCGCCCAATCGACAACGTAGCGACGCGGCTCGATCAATCCCGCGTCACGCGCCAGCTCGGAAACTCTCATGGGAAACAAAGATCCAATCCGCCCCACCACACGGGAGCCCGTCCGGATTATTGCGTACGGCGCAACGCCAAAAATGCGCCTGAGCGCCGAATGCCACCGACTCTACAGCGTCGGGCCTTACAGGCCCGGGTCGTGAACAGGCGGACGCCGAGAGGTAGGAGACAGTCCCCCCCCGGTTCGATCCCGGTTCCCGATTCACCTCAAGAATCTACATGACAGGACTATTGATCTGCTCGTAGAGCTTGACCAGATTTTGAGATCTCGCCCGCTCCCGCCCAACATGCGAGCGAGGAGGTGTCCTCGCCGAAAATCTAGATGGCCATCACTTTCTCTCCAATCTGCAGGATCCGGCGGGAGCACCTTTCTGTCGCACTGGGCACCACTCCCTACGGTCTCCATATCCCGTTCGGATCCCGTTTTCCCTCCCTAGATAATCGATGCCTTCCTCACGCAGGCACGCCATCGCACCCATGGAGAGATTTCCACTCGCAATGTCAAGTGACATGCGGCACATCCAGGAAGTTCCGTCGGCAGGGGCGTGGGGCTCTCCACCGACCACAAGGGGCTGCCCGAGCACCACCCCTCCTTGCCGCTCGACCACGGGCGTCTTGAGGCAGGGACTTTGAGAAGTTCCGAGGCGGATGGTTCGCCTGCCGAGTGCGGGATGTGACGACTTGCCGCCTTGTGGCGATGTCAGGTCCTGGAAGCAGCGCAGGCATGGCCACTCGTGATCACTCGGGTGTCGAATCCGTGCGAGTACCGAGCAAGTCCATGCCTGCCCACCCGTCTTCCCGCATGCCGTCCTCCCCGGAACGACTGGGGGACGCCCCTGGCCCCGTCGCGCTGGGAACTGTCGCTGACCTGCGGACACACTTGAACGACGCGCCCGACCCGCGAGGACATCGCGGGATCCGCCGCCCGAAGACCGCCGCGTTCGCGCACCTCGCCCCCCGCATGCCGGCCAAACCCTTCACGTGGTCCGCTACAGGCGGGACCTGAGCTCCGACGAGCCGACGGTCGAGGGATCCACCTGGTCACCAGCCTGCCGCCCGGCGCCGCCACCGGCAAGGAACTCGCCGTCCGGATCCCCGGCCACCGGAAGGTCGAGAACCGGCTCCACCACGTCCGCGACCGCGCCTTCCGTGAGGACGCCTCGAAGATCCGCACCCCGCACCTGCAGGTGCAAAGTAGAAATTGGCCAAACCTTTAACGGCGTGTTAGCTTCTCGGCGCACCAAGTTCCGGCCTGACCAGCCGGATTGAGGTGGGCGACCGGAATGCCGTCCCTGGGGCCACTCGTGCATTCACAGATGGGCGAAGTGGCCTGCGGCGCGACCAGCCGCGGGGCGGCCGGATCCGGCTGTCCGGAAAAGATAATCGGGGGAAGAAGTCCACAGGGGGACCATTCGGTTTCCACGCCAGTTCAGGTCGCCCTCATGGGCTTCCTCCCCTTGCGATTGAACGCAAGGAAGATTCTACAGTGAACCGCAATACGATGCGTATGGCTGCCGTTTCGGCGGTCGCAGCCATGTCCCTGGGCACCGGCGCGAGCCTGGCCCAGGCGGCGGAAGCCGCCAACACCGCCCGTCCGGCCGCCGCTTCGCAGCCGACCCTGTCGGCCTCCGACGCCCGCGCCCTGCTGGCCAACCCCGCCCTCAAGGCCGAACTGAAGGCGGAGGACGCCCGAGCGCTCCAGGCCGTCGCAAACGGCACGGCGTCGGGGGTCGAGGCCCGGGGGATCGTCGGGGGCGCCGCCAAGGGGCTGTACAACCTGCTGAAGAAGCACGGCGGCAAGATCTACAGCGGCGCCGTGAACGCCGCCAAGTCCGGCTGGGGCAAGTTCCGCGGCTACATGAACGGCCTCCCCTGGTACCACCCGGTCCGCATCGCCTGGGTCGCGGCCGGCGGCGAGGTCCAGTACCAGCTGTACACGTACATCCGCAGCCTGTTCTGACAGCGCGAGCGGTGCCCCGGTGACCGGCCTCGCCGGCGCCGGGGCACCGCCTCCGCCGCCCGGTCGTATCCACGCTCCACGGACGGCGCGCCGTACCGCCGGTCCGCTAGCAAGGGAACACAGCCATGGCTCCCACTGAAGCACCCCAGACGATCAAGCATCTGTGGGCCTCGCCCGCCCTGTTCGTCCTGGCCGCGTTCATCGCGTTCAACCTCGTCGGGAGCACAGGAGCGGGCTGGGCCCTGATGGCCGCCGGCCTGACGGGACCGCTCGTCGCTCTCGTCTGGCAGACCGCCCGGCGCGAGCGCCCCGAGCTCGCGTTCGCCCTGATCCCGCTCGGGCTGCTCGCCCTGTTCACGGTGTTGTTCGGGATCAACGAGGGCTTTCCCTGGTCCTGAGCTCTCCGAACCGACCACGAGAGGAACAGACGGTGCCAACAGGTGACGTGCTGGCCGAAGCCCGGGACCTTCGGCACGCCTTCGGCGGCAGGACCGTCCTCGACGGGGTGTCGCTGACGCTCCGCGCGGGCGAGGTGACCGGTTTCGTCGGCGCGAACGGTGCCGGGAAGACGACCACGATCCGGCTGATGCTGGGCCTCGCTCGGGGAGAGGGCGAGAGCCTTTTCCTGGGCCGTCCGCTGAACGCCTGGGGCGCGCCGGGCCGGATCGTCGGGGCCGTGCTCGGCGGAATCGCCGGGCACCCGAAACACCGCGTCCGGGCGCACCTGCGGATGGTGGCCGCCGGGTGCGGTGCGCCGGACGCCCGCGTGGACGAACTGCTGGAAACGGTCGGCCTCGCAGGGGCAGCCGGGCTGCGGCTCTCCCAGCTTTCCCTGGGAATGGCACAGCGCGTCGGAATCGCGCAGGCGCTGCTCGGAAATCCGCCGGTGCTCGTTCTCGACGAACCGGCCAACGGCCTCGATCCGCACGCCATCCGCTGGCTGCGGGACTTCCTGCGCGCGCAGGCGGCCGAGGGCCGGGCAGTGATGGTGTCCAGCCACCTGCTGGGCGAGATGGAGCAGTTGGCGGACCGCGTGGTGGTGCTGTCGCGAGGCCGGGTTGCGGCGGCGTCACCGGTGGCGGACCTGCTGTCCCGGGTGAGCACCCGCAGCGTGGTCACCGTGCAGACCCCGGACCTGCCGCGTCTGGAGCGTCTCGTACGCGAGCGCGGCGGGCGCCTCCAGCCGGTGGGCGGGCCGAGCGCGCACATCACAGGCCTGGACCGGGTGCGGGTCAGCGCTCTGGCGGCCGAGGGCGGCGTCCCGCTGCACTGGCTCTCGGAGGAGTCTCCTTCACTGGAGGACTTCTACCTGTCCATCGCGGAAGAGGAGTTCAGCATCTCGTGACGACACTCACGACGACGCCCGTCACCACGGCAGCCCCACGGATGGTGCCTCCCCGGGAGGCGTTCCGCAACGCGTGCCGGTACGAGTGGCGACACCTCGCCGGACTGCGCTCCACCTGGGTGCTGCTGGGTGTGGTGGCCGCCTTGAGCCTGCTGACCGGGCCCGGCCTGCTGTTCGATCTGGACCGCGAGCGCCCGTTGAGCGGGGCGTCGATGGGCGATGTGTTGGCATGGGCCCCGTTGACGACGCAGATCCCGACGCTGTGCTTCTTCGTACTGGTCCTCGGTACGGGCCCGGTCTCGACGGACCTGGTGCGTGGTGCGGCCCGCACCACGTGGCTGGCCGCCAACGGCCGCCGCATGGCGTACGCGGCAAAGTCCGCCGTCGGCTTCCTGGTGGGGGCCGCCGTGGCCGCGACGAGCGCGCTGGTCGGCGGCGTGTCGGCGGCGGTCACGCTGGCTGTCTCAGGTGCGCCGCAGCCCACGTGGGGCGCGGTCGTGTGGCCGGTGCTGCGGTTCGTCCTGTGGATGGGATGCTGGGCGCTGCTGTGCATGTCGTTGGTGGCACTGATGCGGAACCGCATCGTGCCGGTGGTGGTGCTGTGCCTGTGGCCGGTGCTGGCGGAGCGCCTGGCAGGGCTGCTGCTGGGGTACGTGCCGGGCCTCGGCGGTGCGGCCGACTGGCTGCCCTTCTCGGCGGGCCGGGCCATGCTGACGGACGTGTCGGCGTTCGCGGGCGACGACCGGGCGTTCGCGAGGGCGATGGTGGGTTCGGATCTGCCGAATCTGGTCGCCTTGGTTGTCTTCTGCGGCTACACGGCCGTGCTGACGGCCGCGGGCTACTGGGCGTACACCCGTCGCGAGGCGCCGACCGGCTGATTCCGGCCGTCGCTCGCGTGCTCGTCGCGGACGGTCCGGGCCGGTCCAAGGGCGCGCGCAGAACTCTCCGCACCCGAAGACCTCGCAGAACCGCTGGTAGTCGGCGGGCAGCGCGATCCCGATGCGGGACCCGACCGCCGCCCACTCGACATCGGGGCCGGAGCCGAGCGGGCGTCCGCCCACTGCTTCCGCGAGGCGGTCGACCCGGGCCATGAGCGGTCTCCTCCGTGCGACGGAACGCCGATCGCCCCCGACGACGCGCCGTTGAAGCGCACTCCGTCGCCGTACCGGCGCGGTGCTCGTCCCGCTGCTGCCGCGCGCCCGAGTGGAGCGTGCGTCCTTCTCCGGCGACCTCCCACTGCCCCCGCACCGACCGTCTGCCGCGGTTGCAAGCCATGTCCGCCGGCCGTGGACCGACCGCACGCCCAACCCCGGCCCGGCCCCGGACCCTCCCGCATCGGCCGTGCACCGGCTACACCGGCGGTGCGTCCCGGAAGCGGCGGCGGTCCCGGCTGCCCGGGGGCGCGTCGGCGAGGCGGATGACCGTTCCGTCGCGGCCGGCGACGACGGGCTTCGTCGAGCGGTCGGCCTTGGCCTGGTACTGGGCGGCGTCGGCGAGCCGGAAGAGGCGGCGGGCCGACCTGAGGGGGCCGATGGGGTCGCCGGTGGACGCCACCCCGCAGGCCACGCCCTCGCCGAGCTCCAGTTCCGCCGCGCGGACGCACAGTTCCTCGGCGACCGCGACCACCTCGTCCGCCGTCGGGCCGACGGCGAGGAGGCAGAACTCGTCGCCGCCCAACCGGGCCGCGAGGGCGCCGGGGAGCCTGGCGCCACAGCGGGAGAGGACCGAACCGAAGCGTTCGAGGAGGCGGTCGCCGACGGCGTGGCCATGGGTGTCGTTGACGTGCTTGAGGCCGTTCAGGTCGCAGACCACGAGGCTCACGACGGAACCGTCGGCCCGGTAGCTCTCGATGGCCTCGTCCAGCCGGGTGTCGACGGCCCGGCGGTTGGCCAGCCCCGTCAGCGGATCGGTGAAGGCCAGCTTGCGGACCTCCTCCAGCCGCTCGGCCTGGGCGATGCCGGCCGCGACGACCGCCGCCAGCACGGTCGCGAAGTCCGCGTCCGCCCGAGTGAAAGGTTTCTCCCCCGGCGGCCTGGCGACGTACAGCTCACCCCAGGCACGCCCGTGCAACACGATCGGGGCCACCACGCAACAACCGCGTCCCCGTCGCCGCAGACCCACCACCCGGCCGGTCGGCAGCGGGTCGGCGGCGGTCTCCACCCAGGCGTCCGGTTCGCCGCCGCCCGCCCACTGCTCGTGCAGGAACTCGGTGATCTCGGGGAACTGGTGCACCGGATACGCCTCCGCGTCCGGGAACTCCTCCTCGCCCGCGGCCCGCTCACCGGCATTGACCAGGACCTTGAGCCGACCGTGGTCCCGCTCCCAGACGGACAGCGCGGCGAAGCTCCCGTCGAGCCCCTCGCGGGCCCCGAGCGCAGCAGCCCGCCAGAACTCGCGCGGAGTGTGCGCCGCCGCCATCCCCTGCGCCAGCGCCACTACGGCCCGAAGCCGCACGTCCTCACCCATTCCTCCAGCTTAGGGAGGTTTGATCCTTTTTCCCCTCCGAGACGTCACCGTACGTGACAGATAACGCAAACCGGTGAACGGCGTCCGGGGGACGGAGGAGGTCCCGCAGGGGTCACTCGCCGGGCCAGTTCGGCTTCCGCTTCTCGTTGAAGGCCGCCACGCCCTCCGCCCGGTCGCCCGAGAAGGCCACCGAGCGCCAGGCCGCGTCCTCGACCTCCAGGCCGGCCCGCAGGTCGAGGCCCTGCCCGAGCCGCATCGCCTTCTTCGCGGCGCGCAGGCCGACCGGCGAGTTGGCCGCGATCCGCCCGGCGAGCTCCAGGGCGGCCGTGCGGGCGTCCTCCTCCAGGAGGTCCACCAGACCGAGCTCGCGCGCCTCGGCTGCCTCCACCCGGCGGGCCGTGAAGACCAGCTCGGCGGCGCGCGCCGCCCCCACCCGGCGCGGCAGCAGCTGTGTGCCGCCGCCACCGGGGATCACCCCCACGGAGACCTCGGGCAGGCCGACGACGGCGGTCGCGTCGGCCACGATGACGTCGCAGGCGAGGGCCAGCTCGAAGCCGCCGCCGAGGGCGAAGCCGTGCACGGCCGCGACGGTCGGCATCGGCAGCTCCAGGACGCCGGTGTAGGCGGCGCGGGCGGTCGGGCGCTGACGGACGAGCTCGGCGTCGGTGAAGGAGTTGCGCTCCTTCAGGTCGGCGCCCACACAGAAGGCGCGGTCGTTCGACGAGCTCAGGACGGTGACGCGGACGTCCCGGTCGACGGCGAGCGCGTCACAGGCGGCGGCGAGGGAGCGGGCCATCTCGGAGGAGACCGCGTTCATGGCCTTGGGCCGGTCGAGGACCAGTTCTGCGACGTGGCCGTCCTTCCGGACCACCACGAACTCGCCAAAGCGCTGCTCGGACATGACCGCACACCCTCCCGATCGGGGTCCGCCAACGACTGTTAACGGACGTTCACCGGGGGATCTTAAGACGGCCTGCGGCCCAGGAGCCAGGGTTCGACGACCCCGAGGCCCCTGACCGGCCGCTGCCACATGGGCTGGAGCGCGAAGCGGTAGGTGGCCGTCTGACGGCCCTCCTTCTCGGCCCGCACCGCCTCCTCGGCGGCCTCCGTCTCCGAGGCGGGCGCCTCACCGGTCCTGGTCAGCTCCTCCGCGAGCGCACCGTCGACGAGGACCGCGTCCTTGGGGGCTATCGAGGTGAGCCGGCTGGCCAGGTTCACGGTGGTGCCGAAGACGTCGCCCATCCGGGTCGTCACGGTGCCGAAGGCGATGCCGACCCGCAGCGCGGGCATCGTCTCGTCCTGGCCGAGGGTCTCGATGAGCCGGAGCGCGATCTCGGCGGCCGTGCCCGGGTCGTCGGCGCAGTAGAGCACCTCGTCGCCGAGGGTCTTGATGAGCCGGCCGCCGTGCGCGGCGACCAGGTCGGCGCAGGTGGTCTCGAAGGCCTCGACGAGTTCGCCGAGCTCCTCCTCCTCCAGGCGGCGGGTGAGCCGGGTGAAGCCGACGAGGTCGGCGAAGCCGACAGCGAGCCGACGGTCGACCATCTCCTCGTCGTCCGCGGCCTGCACGACCCGACCGGTGGCGGCGGCGAGCTGCCGGCGCCACACGTAGATGAGGAACTCCTCCAGCTCGGGCAGGAGCAGCTCGACCAGCGGGTACGTGACCTCGGTGCGGGTCATGCCGGGCTCGGGCGGCTCGGTGAGGCCCTCCAGGAAGGAGTCGATCTGCCACTCGGCCAGTCGGGCGGTGGTCTGCCCGGTGGAACGGGCGACCTGCACGGCCATCGGCTCGCTGAGCAGCCCGGCCTCGACGAGGCCGGCGAGTCGCCGCAGGGCGAGGACGTCGGCTTCGGTGAGCGCCTTGGCCTGGCCGATGTCGGCGAAGCCCATGGCGCGCCAGAAGCGGGAGGCGAGCTCCATGGAGACGCCCGCGGTGCGGGCGGCCTGGAAGGGGGTGTAGCGGCGGTCGGCGCCGAGGATGAGCTGTTCGAGGCGGATCGCGAGGGGATCGTCGGTCGGCTCGGCCGTGTGGTCGACCTCGTGGTGGGGGGTCGGGTACGTGGCCGGCTCGGACCGGCCGCCCGTGTTCGCGTCGTCGACGGTCACCGGCCGCCTCCTGCCCGTTCCCTGCCCACTTGCCCTGCCGATCTGTCGCCTGGATCGCGGTCCACGATACGGCAGGTGTGGAATGGCTCACGCCTGAACGACCAGCCGTTCCGCCCCGTGTCCGGGGCCCGACGGTGCGTCGCCGCCCCGGGTCGTGCACGGGCTGCTCCGGGGCGGCGTCCCGCATCGCGGAGGGCGTCAGGCG
Source organism: Streptomyces sp. NPDC058877 (assembly GCF_042742855.1). NCBI lineage: Bacteria > Bacillati > Actinomycetota > Actinomycetes > Kitasatosporales > Streptomycetaceae > Streptomyces > Streptomyces sp. NPDC058877. The sequence goes on from NZ_JBHYMF010000096.1 coordinate 14,908, forward strand.
GGGGCACGCAGGTGGACGATGTCGCCCGCGCCGACCGCTTCGGTGCCGCCGCCCTCGGTGGCGACCACGAGCCGGCCGTCGCCGTCCAGGGCGACGGCTTCGCCCTCCAGCATGCGCTCGCCGGGCAGCTCGGCGCGGACGCGACGGCCCAGGGTGGCGCAGCCGGCCGCGTAGGCGGCCTGGAGGCCCGAGTCGGCGGGGTCGCCGTCGGCCCGCACCCAGTCGCCGTACCACTGCTCCAGGGAGCGTAGGACGGCCCGCAGGAGGGTGTCGCGGTCGGTGGAGGCCGCGCCGGCGAGGAGGAGGGAGCCGGCCGTGGGGACGGGCAGCTCGTCCTCGCGGAGGGTGACGTTGATGCCGAGTCCGACGACGATGGCGTCCGCGCCGGCCCGCTCGGCGAGGATGCCGCCGGCCTTGCGTTCCTCGCCCGCGACGGAAACCAGGAGGTCGTTGGGCCACTTGAGGGACGTGTCGACGCCGGCGGCCCTGGCGAGGCCGGTGGCGGCGGCCACTCCGGTGAGCAGCGGGAGCCAACCCCAGCGGTGGACCGGCACCTGTGGCTTGAGGAGGACCGAGAGGAAGAGCCCGGAGCGGGCGGGGGCGGTCCAGGTGCGGTCGAGGCGGCCCCGGCCGGAGCTCTGCTCCTCCGCGACCAGCACCGCCCCTTCGGGTAGTTCATCGGCCCGGGCGGCGAGGTCGCTGTTGGTGGAGCCGGTGGTGGGGACCACGTCGAGGGAGGTCCAGAGGCCGTCGGGGAGGACGAGGGCGCGGCGCAGTGCGGTGGCGTTGAGCGGGGGCCGGTCGAGGTCGGACCACGGCCCGCCGGAGCCTTGGGAGGACGTCATGCAAGCCAGACTAGGTGTGGCAAAGACCGCAGTGCCGAACCGTATCGGCGTCGATACGCTACGGGTCAGTAGGCCAGCAGTAGCCCATTCGTAGTCAACGAACCCCCCGTGACCAGGCAGGGAGCCGCATCCCGATGTCCGAGCCGGCAGAGCAGTACGAGATCGACATTCACACGACCGCGGGCAAGATCGCGGACCTCAGGCGCCGTATCGACGAGGCCACGCACGCCGGCTCTGAGCGCGCGGTGGAGAAGCAGCACGCGAAGGGGAAGCTGACCGCGCGCGAGCGGATCGCCCTCCTCCTCGACGAGGGCTCCTTCGTGGAGCTCGACGAGCTGGCACGGCACCGCTCGACGAACTTCGGCCTGGAGAAGAACCGGCCGTACGGAGACGGCGTCGTCACCGGCTACGGCACGGTGGACGGGCGTCCGGTCGCCGTGTTCTCGCAGGACTTCACGGTCTTCGGCGGTGCGCTCGGCGAGACCTACGGCCAGAAGATCATCAAGGTGATGGACTTCGCGCTGAAGACGGGCTGCCCGGTCATCGGGATCAACGACTCCGGTGGCGCCCGCATCCAGGAGGGCGTGAGCGCGCTCGGCATGTACGGCGAGATCTTCCGCCGCAACACCCACGCCTCCGGGGTGATCCCGCAGATCTCCCTGATCGTCGGTCCGTGCGCGGGCGGTGCGGTGTACTCCCCCGCGATCACCGACTTCACCGTGATGGTGGACCAGACCTCGCACATGTTCATCACGGGTCCGGACGTCATCAAGACGGTGACCGGCGAGGACGTGGGCTTCGAGGAGCTGGGCGGCGCCCGGACGCACAACTCGACCTCGGGCGTGGCGCACCACATGTCGGGGGACGAGAAGGACGCGATCGAGTACGTCAAGTCCCTTCTGTCGTACCTCCCGTCGAACAACCTTTCCGAGCCCCCGGCCTTCCCGGAGGTCGCGGAGACCGAGGCGACCGACGAGGACCGCGAGCTCGACTCGCTGATCCCGGACTCGGCGAACCAGCCGTACGACATGCACCGGGTCATCGAGCACGTCCTCGACGACGGCGAGTTCCTGGAGACCCAGGCGCTGTTCGCACCGAACATCGTGACCGGCTTCGGCCGGGTCGAGGGCTTCCCGGTCGGGATCGTCGCCAACCAGCCGATGCAGTTCGCGGGTTGTCTGGACATCAACGCCTCGGAGAAGGCCGCGCGGTTCGTCCGCACCTGCGACGCCTTCAACGTCCCGGTGCTCACCTTCGTGGACGTGCCGGGCTTCCTGCCGGGCGTGGACCAGGAGTACGGCGGCATCATCCGGCGCGGCGCGAAGCTGATCTACGCCTACGCGGAGGCGACGGTCCCGCTGATCACGGTCATCACCCGGAAGGCCTTCGGCGGCGCGTACGACGTCATGGGCTCCAAGCACCTGGGCGCCGACCTGAACCTGGCGTGGCCGACGGCGCAGATCGCCGTGATGGGCGCGCAGGGCGCGGTGAACATCCTGCACCGGCGCACCATCGCCGAGGCGGAGGACCAGGAGGCGGAGCGCGCCCGGCTGATCCGGGAGTACGAGGACACCCTGCTGAACCCGTACACGGCGGCCGAGCGCGGCTACATCGACGGCGTGATCCTGCCGTCGGACACCCGCCCGCAGATCGTGAAGGGGCTGCGTCAACTCCGCACGAAGCGGGAGTCGCTGCCCCCGAAGAAGCACGGCAACATCCCGCTGTGACCCTCCGGACCCTCAAGGAGCAGTCGACATGATCAAGGTCGTACGAGGAAATCCGACCCCGGAGGAGCTGGCCGCCGCACTGGCGGTCGTCCAGGCCCGGGCCGCGGCCACGGCGGCGCCCGCCGGGGGCGACGGTCCGGCGGTACCGGAGGGATGGTCGGACCCCTCCCGCATCGCACGGGCGGTGCGACACCGGCCGGGCCCGCGGGCCTGGGCGCGGTCGTACTGGCCCGTGTAGTCCTCGCGGGACGGGGGCCGGACTCCCTGTGCGGGGTCCGGCCCCCGTCGTCGTGGCGGGGGCGGGGGCCGGTGCCCCGTGAATGGTCCCCCGGCGGCGGTGGAGTTGAGTATCCGTACTCAGGCGCTCCGCCGCTTCCGGTCGCAGGATCAGGGCATGCTGTGGTCGGATCCAGAGAATCAGCCGCCGAAGTTCATGCGCGAGATGCAGGCGATGCTCCGTCGCGCGGGTGTGCTGCTGGCCGTGGCGATGGTGGTGGGGATGTTCGTGGCCAGCGTGCGCTGAGGCCCCTTCGCGTGCGGAGGCGGGCCCGGACCCGGCCGCGGCCGAGCGGGGACGCCCGTGCGCCGGGGATTCGACGGGAACGGCCCCCGCACTGGCTACGCTTCCCCCATGACTGCTGATCCGCGCCGTGTCGTGCTCGCCTCCGCCTCTCCCGCCCGACTCGGTCTGCTCCGGCAGGCCGGACTCTCTCCCGAGGTGATCGTGAGCGGCGTCGACGAGGACAAGGTCCACGCCCCGACCCCGGCGGAGCTCGCACTCGCCCTCGCGGAGGCGAAGGCCGCCCATGTCGCCGCCCGGCCCGAGGTGTTCGGCGCCCTGGTCATCGGCTGTGACTCGGTCCTGGAGCTGGACAAGCAAGCCCTCGGCAAGCCGGCCGACGCCGAGGAGGCCATCGCCCGCTGGAAGGCGATGCGCGGCCGGGTCGGCATCCTCCAGACCGGTCACTGCGTCTACGACACGACCGCCAAGCGCTTCGAGTCGGCGACCGCCTCCACCGTCGTCCGCTTCGGCCGGCCGACGGACGAGGAGATCGCGGCGTACGTGGCGAGCGGCGAACCGCTGCACGTGGCGGGTGCGTTCACGCTGGACGGTCGGTCGGCCCCGTTCATCGACGGCATCGACGGTGACCCGGGCAATGTGATCGGCCTGTCCCTGCCGCTGCTCCGCGGGCTGCTGCGCAAGCTGAACGTGGAGATCACGGACCTCTGGGTCTGACCCCGCGGTCGCTACGCGGGCGTCGGCGCCTCCCCGGGGGCGTCGGCGTCCTCGGCGTACGCCACCAGGGTGAGGATCAGCAGCCCGAGCACGGTCACCAGGAAGGCGAAGGCGGCCCAGCCGAGGAGGCCGACGGCGACCGCGCCGAGGAGGCCGTGGACGACCGCGCAGCCGATGAGGAGCGCACGGCCGAAGCGGCCGGGGCGGCGGTCGCGGACGCCGGCGAGGAGGGCCACCAGGGAGCAGAGGAGGAGGGCGAGGCCGGAGCCGATGCCGAGCCCCCAGGTGCCGGCGACCATCGCCTCGGGGTCCATGCCGTCCAGGGACATCGACTGGGCCTCCACGAAGCCGGCCATCACCGCGTTGACGGCGACGATGCCGGGCGCTTCGAGGAAGAGCACCGCGGCCGTGACGAGGGCTATCGGTCTGCGGGCCACTTCGGCCACCCCCTGTATTCCCCTGTTACCGACAGTACGATCGATTGCGCGAAGGCTACTGGTCGGTAAACCGTCGGACAAGGGTTCGCACACGCCGGACAACGGGGGACGGCCCGGCAAAGAATCATTGGGCCATTCGTAGGGACTCCACAAAGAAACCCGAACAGCCCCTGGCTGCACGAACAGAGACCTGCGCCACACCTCGGAGCTACTGTGCCGTAAAGGAACCCTGCGTACCGTGGTGCGACAAGGGAATTCACGACCCGAGCAGGCCCGGGGTCACGCTCCGTGTGGGCAAGCTCACCATTGGGGACGGGTCGAAGGGCCGTGTCGGCAGTCCCTAAACTCAGCTTGTTTCAAGGAGGGAGCCATCGTGCGCAAGGTGCTCATCGCCAACCGTGGCGAAATCGCTGTCCGTGTGGCCCGGGCGTGCCGGGACGCGGGCATCGGCAGCGTTGCCGTGTACGCCGATCCGGACCGGGACGCCCTGCACGTCCGGGCGGCCGATGAGGCGTTCGCGCTGGGCGGTGACACCCCGGCCACCAGCTATCTGGACATGGCCAAGGTGCTGCAGGCTGCGAAGGACTCCGGCGCGGACGCGGTGCACCCGGGTTACGGGTTCCTGTCGGAGAACGCGGAGTTCGCGCAGGCGGTGCTGGACGCGGGCCTGACCTGGATCGGTCCGCCGCCGCAGGCGATCCGGGACCTGGGCGACAAGGTCGCCGCCCGGCACATCGCCCAGCGTGCCGGTGCCCCGCTGGTGGCGGGCACCCCGGACCCGGTGTCGGGTGCGGACGAGGTCGTGGCGTTCGCGAAGGAGAACGGGCTGCCGATCGCCATCAAGGCGGCGTTCGGCGGCGGCGGGCGCGGCCTGAAGGTCGCGCGGACGCTGGAAGAGGTCCCGGAGCTGTACGACTCCGCCGTCCGCGAGGCCGTGGCCGCCTTCGGCCGCGGCGAGTGCTTCGTCGAGCGCTACCTGGACAAGCCGCGGCACGTGGAGACGCAGTGCCTGGCCGACCAGCACGGCAACGTGGTCGTGGTCTCGACGCGTGACTGCTCGCTGCAGCGCCGGCACCAGAAGCTGGTCGAGGAGGCTCCGGCGCCGTTCCTGACGGAGGCGCAGAACGCGGAGCTGTACGCGGCGTCGAAGGCGATCCTCAAGGAGGCCGGGTACGTCGGCGCCGGCACCGTCGAGTTCCTGGTCGGCCTGGACGGCACGATCTCCTTCCTGGAGGTCAACACCCGTCTGCAGGTCGAGCACCCGGTCACCGAAGAGGTCACCGGCATCGACCTGGTCCGCGAGATGTTCCGCATCGCCGACGGCGAGGAGCTCGGTTACGGGGACCCGGAGATCCGGGGTCACTCCTTCGAGTTCCGCATCAACGGCGAGGACCCGGGCCGCAACTTCCTGCCGGCGCCCGGCACGGTCACCCAGTTCACCCCGCCGACCGGCCCCGGCGTCCGTCTGGACGCGGGCGTCGAGTCCGGCAGCGTGATCGGCCCGGCCTGGGACTCCCTCCTGGCCAAGCTGGTCATCACCGGCGCGACCCGCGAGCAGGCGCTGCAGCGCGCGGCACGCGCCCTGGCCGAGTTCAAGGTCGAGGGCATGGCCACCGCCATCCCGTTCCACCGGGCCGTCGTCGTCGACCCCGCGTTCACCGCCGACCCGTTCCGGGTCCACACCCGGTGGATCGAGACGGAGTTCGTCAACGAGATCAAGCCGTTCGCCCCGGCCGGTGGCGAGGCCGAGGAGGACGAGGCGGGTCGCGAGACCATCGTCGTCGAGGTCGGCGGCAAGCGCCTCGAGGTCTCCCTGCCGTCGTCGCTCGGCATGTCCCTGGCCCGCACCGGTCTGGCGGCCGGCGCCAAGCCGAAGCGTCGCGCGGCGAAGAAGTCGGGCCCGACCGCGTCGGGCGACACCCTCGCCTCGCCGATGCAGGGCACGATCGTGAAGGTCGCGGTCGAGGAGGGCCAGGAGGTCAAGGAGGGCGACCTGATCGTCGTCCTGGAGGCCATGAAGATGGAGCAGCCCCTCAACGCCCACCGCTCGGGCACCGTCAAGGGCCTGACCGCCGAGATCGGCGCCTCCGTCACCTCCGGCGCCACCATCTGCGACATCAAGGACTGACGCTCGACCGAGTTCCACCCAGTACGGTACGGAGGGCCCGCAGGCAACAGCCTGCGGGCCCTCCGTCGAGGGGAGGCCCCGCACCATGCGCGCCGATGCACGCCGCAACCACGAACGACTGCTCGCCGCGGCCCGCGCCGCCTTCGCGGAACAGGGTGCGGACGCCCCCCTGGAGGAGGTCGCGCGCCGCGCGGGCGTCGGGATCGGCACCCTCTACCGCCACTTCCCCACCCGGGCCGAGCTGCTGAACGCGGTCTTCCAGGAGGCGCTGGCGGAACTGCTCGACCGTTCTCGGGAACTGGCCGGGGCGGACGCGCCCTGCCGGGCGCTGGTGGAATGGCTGCGGGCGCTGATCGCCCATGCCGGCGAGTACCGGGGGCTCGCGCACGCGCTGATGTCCGCCTCGCACGACCGGAGTTCGGCGCTGGCGCGGTGCAGCGAGCCGCTGCACTCGGCGGGCCGGCGTCTGCTCGAACGGGCCCAGGAGGCGGGGCAGGTGCGGACCGACGTGTCGATCGGCGACCTGATGCAGCTGACCAATGCGATCGCACTGGCAGCGGAAGGCTGTCCGGAGGACCCGGAGTTGGCGGACCGCCTGCTCGCGCTGACGCTACGGGGGCTCAAGGGCTGAGCCACGGGCGCACGAACACCGCCGGATCGGCGTGGGACCCCTGGGGGAGGGTCCCTCGGGTGACGTCAGCGGCGGCGCATGTCCGCGACCCGGGCCGTGCGCTCCATCGTCTCCGCGGCCATTCCACCACCCGGTCCACGGAACTGACCGGCCGCCATCCTCCCCCTCTGGACAGGCAGCGGCACGTCACGGCGGGGCCGGGCACCCGGAGGGACCTGCTCACCACCGATGGGCCCGGCGCCCGTGCCCGTACCCGCGACGGCGATCTGGACCCCCTGGTCGGCGAGGGCCTGAAGCTCGGTGGCGGCCCGCTCGTCATGGGCCGGGGGCTCGTCGGTCACCAGGCGGGTGATGACGTCCGTGGGCACGGTCTGGAACATGGTGTCGGAGCCGAGCTTGGTGTGGTCGGCGAGGACCACGACCTCGGCCGCCGCCTGGACGAGCGCCCGGTCCACGCTCGCGGAGAGCATGTTGGACGTGGAGAGCCCGCGCTCGGCGGTGAGGCCGCTACCGGAGAGGAAGGCCCGGGAGACCCGGAGCCCCTGGAGCGACTGCTCGGCCCCGCTGCCCACCAGGGCGTAGTTGGAACCGCGCAGGGTGCCTCCGGTCATGACGACCTCGACGCGGTTGGCGTGGGCGAGGGCCTGGGCGACGAGCAGGGAGTTGGTGACCACGGTCAGCCCGGGGACCCGGGCGAGCCGACGGGCCAGCTCCTGCGTGGTCGTCCCGGCGCCGACGACGACGGCCTCGCCTTCTTCGACGAGGCTCGCGGCGACGTCGGCGATGGCCGTCTTCTCCGCGGTCGCGAGATGGGATTTCTGCGGGAAGCCGGATTCTCGCGTGAATCCACCCGGCAACACCGCACCGCCGTGACGGCGGTCGAGGAGTCCTTCTGCCTCAAGGGCCCGTACGTCTCTCCGTACGGTCACCTCTGAGGTCTGGACGACGCGGGCGAGCTCGCGGAGCGACACGGCTCCGTTGGCGCGCACCATTTCTAGGATCAACTGACGACGTTCTGCAGCGAACACGAAACTGACAGTAACGTGAACGGCCGATACTTTTCAGCGCTATGGGCCGAATTGCAGAAAAAGCGCATGAACGGGGCCTCCATGTGGTATGGAAGGCCCCGCCGTTGATCGTTCTATGCCCCGGCTTGCCGGGGGTTGTCCTGGTCGGTGAACCGTTCCCGCAGGCGGGGGACGGGAGGCCGCGGGGCCTCAGGCCTCGCCGGTCGCCTTTCGGGTGTGCAACTGCCGTGCCACTTCCGCGATCGAGCCCGACAGGGAGGGGTACACGGTGAAAGCATTTGCGATCTGTTCGACCGTCAGATTGTTGTCAACCGCGATCGAGATCGGATGGATCAGTTCGCTCGCCTTCGGCGCGACGACACAACCGCCGACCACGATGCCGGTGCCCGGGCGGCAGAAGATCTTCACGAAGCCGTCCCGGATGCCCTGCATCTTCGCGCGGGGGTTGCGCAGCAGCGGCAGCTTGACCACCTTGGCGTCGATCTTGCCCGCGTCCACGTCGGCCTGGGTGTAGCCGACGGTGGCGATCTCGGGGTCGGTGAAGACGTTGGAGGAGACCGTCTTCAGGTTGAGCGGGGCCACCGCGTCGCCGAGGAAGTGGTACATCGCGATCCGGCCCTGCATGGCGGCGACCGAGGCGAGCGCGAAGACGCCCGTGACGTCGCCCGCCGCGTAGACGCCGGGGGCGCTCGTGCGGGAGACCTTGTCGGTCCAGATGTGACCGGAGTCCTTCAGTTTGACGCCCGCCTCCTCCAGTCCCATTCCGGCCGAGTTCGGGATCGCACCGACCGCCATCAGGCAGTGGGTGCCGGAGATGACCCGGCCGTCCGAGAGGGTGACCTCGACCCGGTCGCCGACCCGCTTCGCGGACTCGGCTCGGGAGCGGGCCATGACGTTCATGCCGCGGCGCCGGAAGACGTCCTCCAGGACGGCGGCGGCGTCCGGGTCCTCCCCCGGGAGGACCCGGTCGCGGGAGGAGACCAGGGTGACCCGTGAGCCGAGCGCCTGGTAGGCGCCGGCGAACTCGGCGCCGGTGACGCCGGAGCCGACCACGATGAGCTCCTCGGGGAGCTCCTTGAGGTCGTAGACCTGGGTCCAGTTCAGGATGCGCTCGCCGTCCGGCTTGGCGTCCGGCACCTCGCGCGGGTGGGCGCCGGTCGCGATCAGGACCGCGTCGGCGGTGAGCGTCTCCTCGGAGCCGTCGGCGGCGGTGACGACCACCTGGCGGGAGCCGTCCACGGCCTGCCGGCCGGAGAGCCGGCCGCGACCGCGCAGCACCCGGGCGCCGGCCCGGGTCACGGAGGCGGTGATGTCGTGGGACTGGGCGAGCGCCAGGCGCTTCACCCGTCGGTTCACCTTGCCGAGGTCCACGCCGACGACCCGGGCGGCCTGCTCGATGTGCGGCGTGTCGTCCGCGACGATGATGCCCAGCTCCTCGTAGGAGGAGTCGAAGGTGGTCATCACCTCGGCGGTGGCGATCAGGGTCTTCGAGGGAACGCAGTCGGTCAGGACGGACGCGCCGCCGAGGCCGTCGCAGTCGACGACGGTCACCTCCGCGCCGAGTTGGGCGCCCACCAGGGCCGCCTCGTATCCGCCGGGTCCGCCGCCGATGATCACGATCCGGGTCACTGGGATCTACGCCTCGCGCTCTCGTTCTGCCGGGGGGTCCCCCCGCTGGGATGCAGTGCGTACGCCATTGTCCCGCACGCTTCAAGTGCGTACCCCATTCTCCCGCACGTCCGGCGCGGTCTCGCGCCGGGGCCCCTCAAGGGGGTGCAAAAGGGCGTGCACAGGACGTTCGGCGGGTGCGGGAGGGGCGCGGACGGCGCCCCGGATCCCCGTGCGGGTCCCGCCCCGGTGCCCGCCGGACGCTCCGGGCGCTCCCGTACCCTCGGTCCCATGTCGCTCTACGCCGCTTTCGCCGGCAACCTCGACGCACGACTGATGAGCCGCCGCGCACCGCACTCGCCGCTGCGCGGCACCGGCTGGCTGAACGGCTGGCGGCTGACCTTCGGCGGGGAGCAGATGGGCTGGGAGGGGGCGCTGGCCACCATCGTGGAGGCCCCACGCTCCCAGGTCTTCGTGGCGCTGTACGACGTCGCGCCGATGGACGAGGACTCCCTGGACCGCTGGGAGGGCGTGGGCCTCGACGTCTACCGGCGGATGCGGGTGCGGGTGCACACCCTGGACGGCGAGGAACCGGCCTGGGTCTACGTCCTCAACGCCTACGAGGGCGGCCTGCCGTCCGCCCGCTACCTGGGCGAAGTCGCCGATGCGGCCGAGTCGGCGGGCGCCCCGCACGACTACGTGATGGAGCTGCGCAAGCGCCCCTGTTGATCCGTCCCGGGGGCCCGGCGCCCGTGTTCGTCGGAAACGACAAGACAACGATCGCATGTCCGTCAGTATCGTCATCTACGCGCGTAGGAATTCTCCGGCTACGCTGCTTCGCGTACCAAATCAGTCCGGGGTTCCCCTCGGACCCCCCTCCCCGAGGCGAGAGAGTCAGTGAACGCAACTGCCACCCCGTACGAGGCCGCCGAGGCCGCTGCCGCACGTCTTCGCGAGCTGACCGGCGTCGAGAACCACGACGTCGCCCTGGTCATGGGCTCCGGCTGGGCCCCGGCCGTCGACGCCCTGGGCTCCCCGGATGCGGAGTTCCCGGTGACCGAGCTCCCGGGCTTCCCGCCGCCGGCCGTCGAGGGCCACGGCGGAAAGATCCGCTCGTACAAGATCGGTGAGAAGCGCGCTCTGGTCTTCCTCGGCCGCACCCACTTCTACGAGGGGCGGGGCGTCGCCTCCGTCGCCCACGGCGTCCGCACCGCCGTCGCCGCCGGCTGCAAGACCGTCATCCTCACCAACGGCTGCGGCGGCCTCCGCGAGGGCATGCGCCCCGGCCAGCCGGTCCTGATCAGCGACCACATCAACCTGACGGCCGCCTCCCCGATCGTCGGCGCGAACTTCGTCGACCTGACGGACCTGTACTCGCCGCGGCTGCGCGCCCTGTGCAAGCAGGTCGACGAGACGCTGGAGGAAGGCGTCTACGTCCAGTTCCCCGGCCCGCACTACGAGACCCCGGCCGAGATCAACATGGTCCGCGTCCTCGGCGGCGACCTCGTCGGCATGTCCACCGTCCTGGAGGCCGTCGCGGCCCGTGAGGCCGGCGCCGAGGTCCTCGGCATCTCCCTCGTCACCAACCTGGCGGCGGGGCTCTCCGGCGAGCCGCTGAACCACGAGGAAGTGCTCCAGGCGGGGCGCGACTCGGCGGCGCGGATGGGCGAGCTGCTGACGAAGGTGCTGGACCGGATCTGAGCCCCGGGCCCCGGGCCCGCGGAGTCGCCGCACGGGGCCCGTCCTCCCGCCCCGCCCGCTCCCGGTTCCGGGTGCTTCCCCGAGCCCCGCACGGCCCGCCCGCCGCCTCCCGCCCGTCC
>NZ_JBHYMF010000097.1:0-26192 GCF_042742855.1 Streptomyces sp. NPDC058877
GGTGCGCCGTCGTGCGTGGGGGCGGTTCCGTCCGGTCCGGCCGTCGCCGGTCGGACCGCTGCCGGCTGGTGACGAGGAGCCGTCGGGGCGGGCGGCCGGCCGGTCGCGGGAGCCGCTCGGTTCTCCCGGTGCACCGGCGTACCGTGCGTCGCGCGTGAATTGACCGCCGGCGATTCGAAAGGTTGTACACGCGGGGCGGCGGATCTTCGTACGGTGGCCGCCATGGACCTACTTGAGCGACTGCGATTCGACCACGCTCCCGCCCTGCTCGCGTTCGAGCGGGAGAACCGGGCCTTCTTCGCCGCGCGGGTGCCCGACCGCGGGGACGCCTATTTCGAAGGGTTCGAGGACCGGCACCGGGAGCTGATCGAGGCGCAGGAGGCGGGCGAGATCCACTTCCACGTGCTCGTCGGCGGGGGCGGGGAGATCCTGGGGCGGGTGAACCTGGTGGACGTGGACGCCGCCGCGGGCAGCGCCGAGCTCGGTTTCCGGCTCGCCGAGAAGGCCACCGGACGTGGCTTGGCCACCTGGGGGGTGCGGGAGGTGTGCCGGCTGGCCGTCGAGCGGTACGGGCTCGCTCGGCTGACCGCCCTGGTGGCCCTGGGCAACGGCGCGTCGAGCGCCGTGCTCGCCCGGGCCGGGTTCGGGGCCGTGGGGGCCGTGACGCTCGACGACGGTGCACCGGGCACCGCCTACGAGCTGGAACTGGGCCCGGCGCCGTGGGAGCCGGTGCGGTGAGGGGCCGGCCCGGTCACCGCACCGGGGCGCGGGACCGGGCCGGCCGGCTCAGGAGGCGGGGCGCGGCGGCAGTTTCGGGCGGGAGCGGTCCGGGAGGGACTCGTAGCCCGGGGGGCTCGCCGCCGGGGTCTCGGCGAGGAGCGAGAGCGCGAGGTGGACCGCGTCGTCGAGTTGGGCGTACCGGCCCTCGGCCCAGTCGAGGGGGGTGCGCAGGGCTGCGATGTCGGGTTCCACGCCGTGGTTCTCCAGGGACCAGCCGTACTCGGGGAACCAGGCCGCGTTCATCGGGACGGTGATCTGGGTCCCGTCGCCGAGCCGGTGTCGGCCGGTCATCCCGACGACCCCGCCCCAGGTGCGCTGTCCCACGATCGGGCCGAGTCCGAGGAGCTTGAAGGCGGCGGTGATCATGTCGCCGTCGGAGGAGGTGGCCTCGTCGGCGAGGGCGACGACGGGGCCGCGCGGGGCGTTGGAGGCGTACGAGACGGGTTGGGCGTTCCGGGTGAGGTCCCAGCCGAGGATCCGGCGGGTCAGCTTCTCGATGACGAGTTCGCTGATGTTGCCGCCGGCGTTGCCGCGCACGTCGACGATGAGGGCGGGGCGGGAGACCTCCATGCGCAGGTCGCGGTTGAACTGTGCCCAGCCGGAGCCGCCCATGTCGGGGATGTGGAGGTAGCCGCAGCGCCCGCCGCTGAGTTCGCGGACCACGGCCCGCCGTTTGGCGACCCAGTCCTGGTAGCGCAGCGGGCGTTCGTCGACGAGCGGGACGACGGCGACGCGCCGGGCCCGTCCCTCGCCTTCGGCGGGGGTGAAGGTGAGTTCGACGGTGGTGCCGCCGGTGCCGGAGAGCAGCGGGTAGGGCCCGGTGACGGGGTCCACGGGCCGGCCGTCGACGTGGGTGAGGACGGCGCCCTCGCGGATGCCGGTGCCGGCGAGCGGGGAGCGGGCCTTGGAGTCGGAGGACTCGCCGGGCAGGATCCGCTTCACCGTCCACCCGGCCTCCCGGGGCACGAGGTTGGCCCCGAGCAGGCCCATCGGTCGCTGGTAGTGCGGCGGGCCCTCGTTGCGGCGGCCGGGGGTGACGTACGCGTGCGAGGTGCCGAGCTCGCCCAGCACCTCGCGCAGCAGGTCGGCGAACTCGTCGGGGGAGGAGACCCGTTCGACCAGCGGCCGGTACTGGTCGAGGACGGCCGTCCAGTCGACGCCGCCCATGTCGGGTTCCCAGAAGTAGTCGCGCACGATCCGGCCGGCCTCGTCGAAGGCCTGTCGCCATTCGGCGCCCGGGTCGATCTCGTGCAGGATGCGTCGCAGGTCCAGGTAGACGGTGGAGTCGCCGTCCCCGGGCTCGGTGGCGGGCACGGCCCGCAGGTCGCCCTCGTCGGCGACGACGAGTCGGGTGCCGTCGCCGCTGACCGCGAACCAGTCCAGGTCCTTGGCGAGTTCGCCCTTGCGGGCCTTCACGATGGAGAAGTGCTCCAGGGTGGGGCGGCCCGAGGTGTCGGCCGGGTTGGCGAAGGTCTCGCCGAGCGCTCCCGAGATGGGCCAGCGCAGCCAGACCAGGCCGCCGCCGTTGACCGGGTGCAGCGCCGAGTACTTGGAGGCGGTGACGGGGAAGGGGGTGACCCGCTCGGCGAGGCCCTCGATCTCGACGGTGACGGTGCCGTCGGCGGACTCGGCGTCGTCGCCGGGGTCGAGGCCGCCGGCGGCCGGTCGCCCGTCGGGGAGCAGGGCGAAGGGGGAGGGCGTGGCGGAGGAGAGCGGCACGAGGTAGGGGCGGCAGCCGAGCGGGAAGGACAGGTCACCGGTGTGCACGTCGTACACCGGGTCGAAGCCCCGCCAGGAGAGGAAGGCGAGGTAGCGGCCGTCCCGGGTGAAGACGGGGTTCTCGTCCTCGAAGCGGCCGTTGGTGACGTCGATGACGGTGCGGGCGCCGGGGCCGGAGATCCGGGCCATCTTGATGGAGCGCAGGGAGCGGCCGATGCCGGGGTGGGACCAGGTGAGCCAGGCGCCGTCGGGGGAGAAGGCGAGGTCGCGGACGGGGCCGTTGACGGAGCTGATCAGCTCCGTCACCTCGCCGTTGGAGTCCTCGGTGACGTCGAGGAGGAGCAGCCGCCCGTCGTGGGAGGCGACGGCGAGCCGCTCTCCGTCCGGGTCGGCGACCAGTTCCTCCACCCGGCCGAGGTCGCCGGAGGCGAGTCTGCGGGGCGGCCGGTCGCCGCTGGCCCGCGGTAGGTAGGCGATCTCGACGGCGTCCTCGCCCTCGGCGTCGGTGACGTAGGCGACCTGGCCGCCGCTGCCGAGCATCTCGGGGAGCCTGACCCGGACGCCCGGGGAGTCGATGATCGTGCGGGCGGGGCCGTCGCGGTGGGTGAGCCAGTACAGGCTGCCCCGTACCGAGACGGCGCTGGCCCGGCCGGTTTCGTCGACCGAGAGCGCGTCGACGTGGTGGGCGGCGGGCACCTGGTAGGGGCGCCGGCCGACGCGCTGGCCGCCGAGCCGCACCTCCAGCCGGCGGGGTCGGGAGTCGGCGGTGAGGGCGTCGACGATCCACAGTTCGCCCGCGCACTGGTAGACGACGCGGCGGCCGTCGGTGGAGGCGTGCCGGGCGTAGAAGTCGTCGTGGTCGGTGTGGCGGCGCAGGTCGGTGCCGTCGGGCAGGCAGGAGTAGAGGTTGCCGATGCCCTCGTGGTCGGAGAGGAAGGCGATCCGCCCGGCGACGGCCATGGGGGCGGCGAGGTGGCCGCCGATGTCGGGCAGCAGCCGCTTGCCGTGGAGCCAGAGGCGACCGGTGGCGCCGCCCAGGTACCGCTTCCAGGCGGCCGGTTCGTGCGGGGGCTTTCCGGTGAGCAGGAGGGTGCGGCGTTCCCCGCCGTGCCCGTTGCCGTCGGCCGGGGTGCTGCCGTCGGCCGGGGCGCTGCCGTCGGCCGGGGCGCTGCCGTCGGTCGGGGCGCTGCCGTCGGTCGGGGCGGTCGCCCCGCTGACGGCGGTGTCGTCGGTGACGGCGATGTCGGAGACGGGGCCCCAGGGCAGCCGGCCGCCGGGGGAGCCGTCGGTGGGGACGGTGTAGGCCCAGGAGTAGTACGAGAAGGGCTGTCCGTGCGAGGAGACCGCCAGGATGTCGGAGCGGCCGTCCTTGCCGGGGGGCGTCCAACCGCAGACCCGGGTGTCGGTGGAGCCCCAGTAGGTGAGCCGTCGGGGTGAGCCGCCGTCGATGGGGACGAGGTGGATCTCGGGGTCGAGGCTGCGCCAGTTCGTGTACGCGATGTGCCGGCCGTCCGGTGAGAAGCGCGGGTGGCCGACCCGCGTCCGGTCGATGGTCAGGCGCCAGGCGCGGCCGGGGCGGTAGCCCTCGGGGACGAGGGGCGCGAGCCACAGGTCGTCCTCGGCGGCGAAGCACAGCAGGTCGTCGTGGAGGTGCGGAAAACGGAGATACGCGACGTCGTCACTCACCCGTTCATGCTTTCCGCGCGGCGGGGGTGCGGCAACTCGTACGTGCTTGCGGGCGGTCCCTCCCGTGTGGCCCAGGACACGTGCGAAACGGTTTCGTTTCGCTTCGCCCGGGGGTACCTTCGTACTGTACGAAACCGTTTCGTTCGGATCGGAGGCCGACCGTGGCACGCAGCAGACTCACTCCCGAGCGGGAGTCCGAGCTGTACACGGCCGTGCTCGACCTCCTCCGCGAGGTCGGCTACGACGCCCTCACCATGGACGCCGTCGCCGCCCGCACCCACTCCAGCAAGGCCACCCTCTACCGCCAGTGGGGGAGCAAGCCGGAGCTCGTCGCCAGGGCGCTCCGCCACAACAAGCCGGTCAGCATCACCGAGATCGACACCGGCTCGCTGCGCGGAGACTTCCACGCCCTGATGGAGCGGACCGACGACTGCCAGATGGAGAAGGACTCCGCGCTGATGCGGGGCCTGGCCCATGCCGTCCACAACAACCCCGAACTGCTCCAGGCCCTGCGCGAGTTGCTGATCGAACCCGAAATGAGGGGGCTCGAAGAGGTGATCGGACGCGCGGTCCGGAGGGGCGAGGTCGACGCCGACAACCCGGCGCTGAAGCTCGTCCTGCACATGCTGATCGGCGCGTTCATCGCCCGCCCCCTGATCGAGGACCAGCCGGTCGACCGCGCCTTCCTCACCTCGTACGTCGACGCCGTGGTGCTCCCCTCACTCGGCGTCTGACCGCTCCGGCGGTACTGCTCCACCCCTCATCTCCACCTGACGACGAACCGCTCACGCCGTCGGGCCGGCTCCCCATGCCCTGTCCCGCCCCAACACCGGGAGTACGCCCCCGTGGCCACGTTCCTCTACAAGTTGGGCCGCGCCGCCTTCCGGCGCCGACGGCTCGTCGCCCTCCTCTGGGTGGCGCTGCTCGCGGTCGCCGGAATCGGCGCCGCCACCGCGCCCGCCCCCACCTCCAGCTCCTTCTCGATCCCCGGCACCGAGGCCCAGCGCGCCTTCGACCTGCTTGAAGAGCGCTTCCCGGGCGCCGGAGCCGACGGGGCCACCGCCCGCGTCGTCTTCCAGGCCCCCGAGGGCGAGAAGATGACCGACCCGGCGCACAAGGCCGTCGTCGAAGAGACCGTCGCGGCACTCAGGTCCGGCTCGGACCAGATCGTCTCGGTCACCGACCCCTACACCGCACAGGCCGTCTCGCAGAACGGCTCCACCGCCTACGTCTCGGTCTCCTACGAGGTCAACGCCATGGAGCTGACCGACGAGACCCGCGAGGCCCTGACCCGGGCCGGACAGGACGCGCAGGGCAAGGGGCTCACCGTCGAGGTCGGTGGTGACGCCCTGCAGAGCATGCCCGAGACCGGCGCCGGCGAGGTCGTCGGCGTCGTCATCGCCGGCATCGTGCTCGCCCTCACCTTCGGTTCGCTCGTCGCCGCCGGACTCCCGCTGCTCACCGCGATCATCGGCGTCGGCATCGGAGTCTCCTCGATCACCGCGCTCGCCAAGGTCCTCGACCTGGGCACCACCACGTCCACCCTCGCGATGATGATCGGCCTCGCGGTCGGCATCGACTACGCCCTCTTCATCGTCTCCCGCTACCGCGCGGAGCTCGCCGAGGGACGCGAGCACGAGGAGGCCGCGGGCCGCGCGGTCGGCACGGCCGGCTCCGCCGTCGTCTTCGCCGGGCTCACCGTGGTCATCGCCCTGGTCGGCCTGGCCGTCGTCAACATCCCGATGCTCACCAAGATGGGCTTCGCCGCCGCGGCCACGGTCGTGATCGCCGTACTGATCGCGCTCACCCTGATCCCGGCCCTGCTCGGCTTCGCCGGGGAGAAGGTCTTCGGCCGCAAGCAGCGCAGGAACGCGGACGGGGGCACCCGGGGCAAGGCGGACGACAAGCCCAACGGCGGCACCCGCTGGGCCCGCTTCGTCATCCGGCGACCGGTCCTGGTGCTGCTCGTCGGCGTCCTCGGCCTCGGTGCGGTCGCCCTGCCCGCGGCCTCCCTGGAGATGGGCCTCCCGGACGACGGCGCCAAGCCGACCTCCACCTCCGAACGCCGGGCGTACGACATCCTGTCCGACGGCTTCGGCCCGGGCTTCAACGGCCCGCTGCTCGTCGTCGTGGACGGCGACAAGGCCACCGCCGACCGGACCGTCTCCACGATCAAGCGCCTCGACGGCTGGGCTGCGGTCACCCCGGCCACCCCGAACGAGGCCGGTGACGCCGCGATGATCACCGTGGTACCGAAGGACCGGCCGTCCTCGGTGGCGACCGAGGACCTGGTCCACGACATCCGGGACGCCACCGGGGACGAGGTCCTCGTCACCGGTGCCACCGCGATGAACATCGACTTCTCGCAGAAGATGAACGACGCCCTGGTGCCCTACCTGGCCCTCGTGGTCGGCCTCGCCTTCGTGCTCCTGACCCTGGTCTTCCGCTCGGTCCTCGTCCCGCTGAAGGCGGCCCTCGGCTTCCTGCTCTCGGTGGTCGCGGCCCTCGGCGCGGTCGTCGCGGTCTTCCAGTGGGGCTGGCTCGGCAGCCTCTTCGGGGTGGAGCAGACCGGCCCGATCATGTCGATGATGCCGATCTTCATGGTGGGCGTCGTCTTCGGCCTCGCGATGGACTACGAGGTCTTCCTCGTCACCCGGATGCGCGAGGGGTACGTGCACGGCCAGCGGCCCGGCGAGGCGATCGTGACCGGCTTCCGGCACAGCGCCCGGGTGGTCACCGCCGCCGCAGTGATCATGATCGCGGTCTTCTCCGGCTTCATCGGCATGGACGACCAGATGATCAAGATGATCGGCTTCGGTCTGGCCGTGGCGGTCCTCTTCGACGCCTTCGTGGTCCGCATGGCGATCGTCCCGGCCGTCTTGGCGCTCCTCGGCCACAAGGCCTGGTGGCTGCCGAAGTGGCTGGACCGGATCCTGCCGAACGTGGACGTGGAGGGCGAGGGCCTCGCCACGGCCGCCGCCGGTGCCGATGCCGCGGAGCCGGACCTCGTGAAGGTCTGATCCCCCGGGACCGCTTCCCGCGCATGTCCCGCGTACGCCGTCAGTGGGTCGTCATCGACCTGCCGGCGGCGTACGTGTGCTTGAGGAAGCGGAGCAGGGCGGTCGTGTCGAACTGGACGACCGTGACCCCGTCGTCCTGGTGGAGCTCGACGACCGTCTGCACCCGGCCGCAGGGCCAGACCCCGATGTCCCCGCGGCGTATCGGGGTGCGCAGGCCCGTTTCGAGCAGGCTGCGGGGGAAGGACCACTCGACGGCGTCGGGGAAGACGAAGTGGACGGTCGGGGGAGAGGAGTCCGGTTCGTAGCGCAGTGCCACGGGGACGGGTCGGGACAGCGGGGCGTCACTGATGATCCGCCCCTTCGCACGGTCATCGACGGCGCGGTCGTCCGCGCGGTCGTCTACGGCGGGCATCGGAGGCTCCTCACATTTGTCCTCTTATCGACCAATCGTTCCACTCCTTCCCGGGAAGCGCCCGGCTCACGCCCCCTTACTTTCCGTGAGGTCGGACGGTGGGTGGTGGCGCGCGGTGACGGTGGGCCGGCGGGAGGGGTGACGGAGGTGCGAGGAGCGTCGCGATCGGGGGGCGGCCGGGGGCGCGGGAGGCGTGTCGATCGGGAGTGGCCGGGGGTGCGGGGGCGCGGCCGCGAAGCTCGGGGCGCGGCGTCGAGGGGGAGTGGTGGCCATGATGTGACCCATGCGCTCTTGCAAGCTCTTTGCAGGAGCGCTCTATCATTCCGGACGTGCATGTACCTGACGGATTCATCAACGCCCCCGTATCGGCCGCCGCCGGAGTCCTCGCAGCCGGCGCCGTCGCCGTCAGCCTGCGCGGAGCCCGCCGCGAGCTCGGGCAAGGCCCCGGAGGAGACCGGACCGCACCACTGGCCGGCCTGGTCGCGGCCTTCATCTTCGCCGTACAGATGCTGAACTTCCCGGTCGCCGCCGGAACCAGCGGCCACCTCCTCGGCGGTGCGCTCGCCGCGATCCTCGTCGGCCCCTGGACCGGCGTCCTGTGCATCGCCGTCGTCCTGCTGATGCAGGGCGTCCTCTTCGCCGACGGCGGCCTCACCGCCCTCGGCGTGAACATCACCGTCATGGGCGTCGTCACCGTGGTCACCGCCTACGCCCTCTTCCGCGGGCTGGTCCTCCTGCTGCCGCGGACCCGCCGCTCGGTGGCCGTCGCCTCGTTCGCCGCCGCACTCGTCTCGGTGCCCGCCGCGGCAGCCGCCTTCACCCTGATCTACGCGATCGGCGGCACCACCGACGTCCCCGTCACCCAGGTCCTCACCGCCATGGTCGGCGTCCACGTCCTCATCGGCATCGGCGAGGCCGCCATCACCATGCTGACCGTCGGCGCCGTCCTCGCCGTCCGTCCCGACCTGGTGTACGCCGCCCGCGGCCTGACCGCCCCGCTCAAGCTCCGCATCGGCGGCGAACTCGTCGACGCAGCCCCGGCGCCCGCCGCCTCCCCCGGGAAGCCGAGGAAGCTGTGGATCGGCGGACTGGTCACCGCCCTCGTCCTCGCCGGCTTCGTCTCCTTCTACGCCTCCGCCAGCCCCGACGGCCTGGAGAAGGTCGCCGCCGACCAGGGCATCGACAAGAACGTCCAGGAGCACGCCGCCGCGGACTCCCCGCTCGCCGACTACGGCGTCAAGGGCATCGAGCTCCCCCGGGTCGCCGTCGGCCTCGCGGGCGCGATCGGCGTCGGCGCGACCCTCGCGGTCGGCTCCGGCCTCTTCTGGGTCGTGCGCCGCCGCACGACCGTCGCCCCGGAGGCCTGACATGGGAGCGGGGCACGCCCACAAGCTCTACCGGCACGCGCGGTCGCCGGTCCACGAGCTGCCCCCGCACACCAAGCTCGCCGCCGTCCTCGGCTTCGTCGCGGTCGTCGTCTCGACGCCCCGCGAGGCCGTCTGGGCCTTCGCCCTCTACGCCGGGCTCCTCGCGGGCGTCGCCACGAAGGCCCGGGTCCCGGCCGGCTTCCTGCTCAAGCGACTGCTCATCGAAGTCCCCTTCGTCGCCTTCGCACTGCTCATGCCCTTCGTCGTCCCCGGCGAGACGACGACGGTCCTCGGGGTGTCGCTGAGCGTCCCCGGACTGTGGGGCGCCTGGAACGTCCTCGCCAAGGGCACCCTCGGCGTCGCCGCCTCCGTGCTCCTCGCCGCCACCACCGAACTGCGCGCCCTGATCCTCGGCCTCCAGCGGCTGAAGCTGCCGCCGATGCTCGTCCAGATCGCCGCCTTCATGATCCGGTACGGCGACGTCATCACCGACGAGATGCGCCGGATGTCCGTCGCCCGCCGCTCGCGCGGCTTCGAGGCGAAGGGCGTGCGCCACTGGGGCGTCCTCGCCAAGTCCGCCGGCGCGCTCTTCATCCGCTCCTACGAGCGCGGCGAACGCGTCCACCTCGCCATGGTCAGCCGCGGCTACACCGGCGCCATGCCGGTCATCGACGAGGTGACCGCCACCCGGGCCCAATGGGTCCAGGCCGCCGCCCTCCCCCTCACCGCACTGCTGATCTGCCTCCTCGGATGGACGACCACATGACCACCCACCCCTCCCTGGACGTCCGCGGCCTCGCGTACGCCTACCCCGACGGCCACCAGGCCCTCTTCGGCGTGGACCTGACCGTCGGGCGCGGCGAGCGGGTCGCCCTCCTCGGCCCCAACGGTGCCGGCAAGACCACCCTCGTCCTCCACCTCAACGGCATCCTCACCGGCGGCGTGGGCACCGTCACCGTCGCCGGGCTGCCGGTCGGCACGCAGCACATGGCGGAGATCCGGCGGAAGGTCGGCATCGTCTTCCAGGATCCCGACGACCAGCTGTTCATGCCCACCGTCCGGGAGGACGTGGCCTTCGGCCCGGCAGCGGCCGGCCTCCGGGGCGCCGCACTCGACGCCGTCGTGCACGAGGCCCTCACCCGGGTCGGGATGGCGGAGTTCGCCGACCGGCCGCCGCACCACCTCTCCTTCGGGCAGCGCCGGCGGGTCGCCGTCGCGACCGTCCTCGCCATGGAGCCGGAGATCCTCGTCCTGGACGAACCCTCCTCCAACCTCGACCCCGCCTCCCGGCGCGAGCTCGCCGACATCCTCCGCTCGCTCGACGTCACCGTCCTGATGGTCACCCACGACCTGCCGTACGCCCTGGAGCTCTGCCCGCGCTCGGTGATCCTCAGCGAGGGCGTCATCGCCGCCGACGGCCCCACGGCCTCGATCCTCACCGACGAGGAGCTGATGGCCCGGCACCGCCTGGAGCTGCCCTTCGGCTTCGTCCCGGGTTCCGTCACCTGAGACGATGGGAGCCGTTCGTACGAAAGGATGTGTGGGTCAGGTGGACGTCCGGGGCACGGTGGCGGCGGGCTGGGAGCCGGTCAGGGACGCGTTCCTGAACAACTTCGCCCAGCGGGGCGAGCAGGGAGCGGCCCTCGCCGTCCACCACGACGGGGTCGCGGTCGTGGACCTGTGGGCCGGCAGCCGTGACGTCGACGGCACCGAACCCTGGACGGCCGACACCGCCCAGGTCGTCCGCTCGGCCACCAAGGGCGTGGCCGCGGTCGTCCCGCTCCTCCTGCACCAGCGCGGGCTGCTCGACCTGGACGCCCCCGTCGCCTCGTACTGGCCCGACTTCAAGGCCCGCGGCAAGGACCGGGTGACCGTGCGGCAGCTCCTCGCGCACCGGGCCGGGGTTCCCGTCCTCGACCGGCCGCTCACCCTCGCCGAAGCGGTCGACCTGCCGACGGCGACGGCCGCCGTGGCCGCCCAGGAACCCGTCTGGGAGCCAGGCACTGCCCACGGCTACCACGCCCACACCTTCAGCTGGCTGCTCTCCGGCCTCGTCCACCGCGTCACCGGCCGCACCATCGGCCGCTGGGTCGCCGACGAGATCACCGACCCCCTCGGCCTCGACCTGTGGATCGGCCTGCCGGACGCCGAGGTCCACCGGGTCGGCCGGCTCGGCCCCGTCGCAGAGGTCGAACCGCCCGGCAGCGGCGCCCTCAGGCTCCGCCCCAAGCGCTCCGTCACCGAGGCCTACCAGGACCCGCAGTCCCTCACCCGACGCGCCTTCGGGGTCATCGACCCCAAGCCCGACGAGAACGACCCGGTCTACCGGGCCGCCGAACTCCCCGGCTCCGCGGGCGTCGCCACCGCCCGCGCGCTCGCCCGCTTCTACGCCGCCACCCTCGGCCCCGTCGACGGCGCCCCGCGGCTCCTCGACCCCGCCACCCTCGCGCTCGCCCGCACCGAGGAGTCCGCGGGCCCGGACCGGGTCCTGCTCGTCGGCACGCGCTTCGGCCTCGGCCACATGCTGCACGGCCCGGCCTGCCCCCTCCTCGGCCCCACGTCCTTCGGCCACCCCGGCCGCGGCGGCTCCCTCGGCTTCGCCGACCCGGACGCGGGCATCGCCTTCGGCTACGTCACCAACGGCATGCGCAAGACGGTCACGGCCGACCCGCGCGCACAGGCCCTGGTGCGCGCGGTGCGCGCGGTCACGCCCTGACGGAGGGGGCTCAGGCGACGGCCGGCGTCAGGGCGAGCGCCATGCCGAGCGCGACGAGCACGGCCCCGATGACCTTGTTGAGCACGGTCTGCCGCTGCAGCAGCCGGTTGCGCAGGGCCGGGTTGGAGAAGAGCACGGCGGCCAGCGCGAACCAGACCAGGTGCGCCACCGACATGAACAGCCCGTAACCGACCTGCTGGAAGACCGGGGTGTCGACGCTGACGACCTGGGTGTACGTGCTCAGCACGAAGAGCATGGTCTTCGGGTTGAGGGCGTTCGTCAGGAACCCGGTGCGCAACGCCCCCGCCTTCGAAGGGCCGCCGCCCTCCGACAGGTCGATGTCGACCTGGGCCCTGGCGACGAAGGTCTTGTAGCCGACGTACACCAGATACGCGGCGCCCACCAGCTTCATCGCCGTGAAGAGCGCCGGGGTCCGGGTCACCAGGAGCCCCACGCCCAGCATGGTGTAGGTGACGTGGACGAGAACGCCGAGCGAGATGCCGACGGCCGCGAGAACGCCGGCGGTCCGCCCGTACAGATAGCTGTTCCGGACGGTCATGGCGAAATCGGCACCCGGGCTGATGACCGCCAGGACGGTGATGACCGCTACGGCGACGAGCTGACCCATTGTTTTCCTTTTCCCGTTCGACGGAGTCCCCGTGGAGCATCTCCCCCACGCGGTGCCACCCGCGAGCTGATTTCCACGCCCCTGCGGTCCGGGGCCGTCCGGGCCCGGCATCCGCCCCGGCACCCCGGGTGCGAACGGCGGGACCGCCGGGGACCGGCAGGACCGAGGGGATCGGGGGGACCGGCACCGCGAAAGGGGTGTCGCGGTGACCGCGTCCGGTGTTGGGATCGCCCCATGGATCTCAGACGACGCTTCGAAGGACATGCGGCATTGGTGACGGGCGCGGCCCGCGGCATCGGCGCGGCCACCGCCCGGCGGCTCGCGGCGGAGGGCGCGCGGGTCCTCGTCACGGACATCGACGAGGAAGCGGCCCGGAGGACGGCCGAGCCGCTCCCCGGGGCGGTGGCACTGCGCTGCGACGTCGGCGACCAGGAGTCGGTGGACGCGGCCGTCGCCCACGCGGTCACGGCCTTCGGCGGCCTCGACGTCCTGGTCAACAACGCCCTCGCGCCCGTCGCCGCCGACCGGGACCGCTTCGAGGACGAGCCCGACGAGGGCTGGACCGGCCAGTGGGGCGTCACGCTGATGGGAGCCGTCCGCTGCTCCCGGGCGGCACTGCCGCACCTCGCGGCGGCCGACGGGCGCGGGGCGATCGTCACCATCGGGTCGGTCAACGCGGAGGCGGACTTCGGCGGCCACGCGTACAGCGCGGCGAAGGCGGCCCTCGCCTCCCTCACCCGCACGCTGGCCGGCGACGCGGCGCCGCGCGGGGTCCGGGTCAACCAGGTCAACCCGGGCACGATCGCCACCACGGCCTGGGCGGGCCGGGAGACCGACCTCGCGGCCCTGGCCGCCCGGGTCTATCCCCTGGGCCGCGTGGGCACCCCGGAGGACGTGGCCGCCGCCGTCGCCTTCCTCGCCTCCCGGGACGCGTCCTGGATCACGGGCACCACCCTCCGCGTGGACGGCGGCCTCCTGGCGGTGAACACGCATTTCGCGGAAGTACTGGGCGACTGAACCCGCGTGGCGGCCCGCCCCTCGGGCCCGAACGGACGGCAACCGCCCGGCGGCACCGGAGGGCCGGGCGGTCAGTCGAGGCAGAACTCGTTGCCCTCGATGTCCTGCATCAGGATGCAGGACTCGTTTTCCTCGTCGGCGACCAGGGTCTTCAGGTGTACCGCGCCGAGCGCGACCAGCCGTGCGCACTCCGCCTCGAGCACGGCGAGGCGCTCCGCACCCACGAGGCCGGTACCGGCCCGCACGTCGAGGTGCACCCGGTTCTTGACGACCTTGCCCTCGGGAACGCGCTGGAAGAGCACGCGAGGACCCTTGCCCGAGGGGTCGCTGCAAGCGAAGTAGACGGGCTGCTTCTCGGGCGGCAGCGAGCGGTGGTAGTCCTCCCAGGCGGCGAACCCTTCGGGCGGCGACGGCATGACGTATCCCAGCACCTCGCACCAGAACCGTGCGAGGCGCACGGGATCTGCACAGTCGATGGTGACCTGGAACTCCCTGATCGATGGCATCCGGGCACCGTAGCAAGCACTCCCGAAGTCCCTCTCCTCAATAAAAGCCGCACCCCGACCCCGCTCCGGCGGGACGGGATTCACCCCGCCCGCAGCATCAGTCCGATGCCCACCACCATCAGGCCCGCCGCCGCGACCCTCGGGGCGCCGAAGCGCTCCTTGAAGAAGACGGCACCGATGGCCGCGCCCACGATGATGGAGGATTCCCGGAGCGCGGCGATCGGGGCGAGGGGGGCCTTCGTCTGGGCCCACAGGACGAGGGCGTACGCCGCGACCGAGAGCGCCGCCCCGAGGAGTCCCCGGGCGGCGTACGGGCGGAGTTGGGGCAGCAGCGCCGCGCGGCGGGTCCACAGGGCGTACGCCGGGATCACGAGGCCCTCCAGGACCATCAGCCAGGCGATGTAGCCGAGCGGGGTGCCGGAGGCACGGACGCCGACGCCGTCGACGACGGTGTAGAGGGCGATCGCCAGGCCCGTCGCGCCCGCGGCGAGGAGCGCCGGCCAGTGCGGACGGGTCCCCTTGCCCCGAATGCCCCACAGCGCGAGTCCGGTCAGGCCCGCGCAGGCCACCGCCACTCCCAGCAACTGCCAGCCGCCCGGCACCTCGTGGACGAAGGCCGCCGCGAGGGCCGTGACGACCAGTGGTGCCGTACCGCGGGCGATCGGATACATCTGGCCGAAGTCGCCGAGCGTGAACGAGCGCATCAGCAGGGCGTAGTAGCCGATGTGGAGAAGCGCCGAGGCGATCAGGTACGGCCAGGCCCCCGCGGCCGGGAGCGGCACGAAGCAGGCCGTGACCAGACCGATCAGCGCCCCGCCGCCGGAGATCAGCGTGAAGGAGAGCAGCTGGTCCTTGATGCCGTGGGCGATCGCGTTCCAGCCGGCGTGGGTGACCGCGGCGACGAGGACCGCGAACGCGACGAGCGGGGTCACGCGGTGGGCTCGCGGACGTCCACCAGGGTGGCGCCGGAGTGCCCGACCAGTTCCTTCGGGGCCATCGCGAAGACCGTGTGCGGGGTGCCCGCCGCCGCCCACACCACGTCGTGGTCGAGGATCCCCCGGTCGGCGAGGACCCGCGTCCGGGTGCGGTGCCCGAACGGGGGCACGCCCCCGATCGCGTACCCGGTGGCCTCCCGGACGGTCTTCGCGTCCGCCCGGGTCACCTCCGCCGCGCCCAACTCCTGCCGCACCCGCTCGACGTCCACCCGTGCGGCGCCGTCCACCAGGACGAGGACGGGCACCCCGTCCGCCGCGAAGACCAGGGACTTCACGATCTCGGAGACCTCGCAGCCGATGGCATCGGCTGCCTGTCGGGCGGTGCGGGTCTCGTCCGGAAAGCGCCGGACGTCGACGTCGACCCCCAACTCCCCGAGGGCGGAGGCGAACTGGGGATGGGCGGGGGAGGGGGTGTCGTTCTCAGCGGTCATGGCCGCACGCTAGCGGTCGGTGTACGGGGCATGCGACGGGGTTTCGCCGCGCGGTCACCACCCCGCCTTGAGGACCTGTGCGACGACGGGGCCCGCCGCGTCGCCGCCGTGGCCGCCCTCCTGGACGACGGCCGCCGCCGCGAGGTCCCCGGAGTAGCCGGTGAACCAGCTGTTGGAGGCCTGGCCGTCGACCTCGGCGGAGCCGGTCTTGGCACCCTTGGGCCAGGGCACCCCGGCCATCGCCCGGGTGGCGGTGCCGTGTGCGCCGGTGGCCGCCGCCTGCATCATTCCGCGCAGCCCGGAGGCGATGGTGCGGGGGAGCCGTTCGGCCTGGGCGAACGGGCGGTCGTCGAGTTCCCTCGCGACCAGGTACGGCTGGCGGAAGCCGCCGTTCTTGGCGGTGGCGGAGAGCGAGGCGACGTTCAGGGCGCTCATCGTGATCTTGCCCTGGCCGATGTACGAGGCGGACGTCTCGTTCCCGACCGACTCGGGGACGTTGCCGTCCCACGCCTGGACTCCGATGTTCCACTCCTCGCCGATGCCGAACCAGCGGCGGGCGGTCGTCCCGAGGGCGGTGTCCGCGACGCCCTTGTCGCTGAGCGTGGTGATCGCCTTGATGAAGGCGGTGTTGCAGGAGCGGCTGAAGGCGTCGGTGAGGGTGGCGTCGGGGATGGAGAACCTGTCGAGGTTCTGGAAGGTCCTCCCCCTCGACAGGACGTCGGGCGGGCACTCGACCCGACTGCGGGGGGTCGCCAGTCCGTGTTCCATCATCATCGCCGCCGTGACGATCTTCATCGTGGAGCCGGGGGCCTGCTGGCCCTGGAGCGCGACGTTGAACTCGGTGACCGGGTTGTTGGCGACCGCCCGTATCGCCCCCGTCGACGGCTCGATCGCGGCCACCGAGGCCTTCTGGAACCCCTTGACCGCCTTCTCCGCCGCCGCCTGGACGTCCGCGTCGATGGTGGTCTTCAGCAGGCCCGGCTTCCCTTCGCGCAGGACGAGCAGGGGGGTGTCGGCGACGTTCGTGTTGCCCGAGTCGATCCAGGTCTCGATGCCCGCGGTGCCGTCGACCTTCGCCCCGTACCGCCTGCGCAGCTCGTTCAGGACCGGCCCCAGGGAGGGGTACTGCTCCGCGGTCAGTTCCACCTCGTTGCGGTCGACGGCCTTCACCGCGGCGGTCTTGGCACGGCCCGTGCGCAGGGCGGCGGCGGCCGTCAGCTTCGGGTGGAGCACGGTCGACCGCCACTCCACGAGCGGCCGGCCGGTGGTCTGCCCGCGGACCACGGTCAGCTCCGAGGCGTACGACCAGTCCTTGGACGCGCCCTCGTACGAGACGGTGGCCTTCACCGTGAACGGCACCTTCGCCCCGACCGGGGTGCCCGGGGTGATCACGGCCTTCGAGATGCTCGCGCCCTCCCGGTAGGCGGCCACCGCGGGCCCTGCCGTGACCGGGTCGTTCGTCAGCTGGGCCGCCCGCTCCGGCTCCCCGGCGGCCCAGGCGGCCAGGAAGTCCTTCGCGGTGGCCGTGATCTCGTCGGCGGTGACCGGGCCGGTCCGCGGCGCGTCCCCGGCGCGGGTCCCGATGCTCGAGTCACCGCCCGTGATGCCGTTCCAGAGGTTGTAGCCCCCGTACCCGACGCCGCTCGCCACGACGGCGAACACCCCTCCGACGATCGCGACCTTCGTTCCACTGCGCATGACTGTGCTTCCCCTCCCCCAGGCGGCCGTCCAGTGAAGCAGCGCCCCTCGTGCATGTCGAGAAACTTTCGCCACATATGTCAACTGGCCTTCGGCACGTCCGCTTCCCCACCGAACCGGGTCGACCGGGGGAGGCCGGGGCCGTGCCGACCCCGGGGCCGGTCGTTTCTCCGCCGGCCGAGACCCGCTCGCCCCCCCGTCGGGCCCGACCACCTGGTCGACGCACCCGCCGTGCCCCGCCCGGACCCCGACCCTACGGTGGCAGCATGAGCGACCCGGAGAAGAACAAGGCCACGGCTCAGGCGTTCTACGACCTGATGTTCAACCAGTGCCGCCCCGCCGAGGCCATCGACCGGTACGCCGGCGATGCCTACGTCCAGCACAATCCGCACGTCGGTGACGGCAAGCAGGCGTTCATCGACTACTTCGAGCGCATGGCCACCGAGTACCCGGGCAAGCGGGTCGCGTTCAAGCGGGCCTTGGCCGAAGGCGACCACGTGGTCCTCCACTGCCACCAGACCTGGCCGGAGGAGGAGTACGCGGGCATCGACATCTTCCGCTTCGACGCCAGCGGCAAGATCGTCGAGCACTGGGACGTCCTCCAGGTGATCCCGTCCACCTCCGAGAACGACAACACCATGTTCTGACCCTCCTCCGCACGCGCCCCTCGCCGCACTTCCTCCGCCCGTTGGGCGTGGGGAAGGACCGGCGGTGGCCGCCATGCGGTCGGGAACCGTCTCACGACCAGAGGCGTCGACCTTCGATTTCGCCGGTGACCGTGATGTCACCCACGAACCCGCTGCCGACACGCCCGTCCCGCACGTCGACGAACTTGCCCGTCCAGCCGTCGTGGTCCGACAGGAACGGGATCCACTCATTGCGCCGGAACGGGTTGTCCGGCTGGTCCGGAGGGTCGAATCCACAGGGCGTGGAGCGGTTCGCGTACGGCCCCTCCATCGCTCGGATGCCGAGGAAGAAGCTTCCCTCGTCCGGGAAGCCGTCGAAGCCGCAGCATGCCGTGGTGTCGTCGAAATCCTCCTCAGGCAGATCCAGGTTGTTCTGCAACAGCCACGTCCGGAGATCCCCGGGGAGGGGGATTCCCCTCCGTTCCTCGGCGGCCGCGAGCATCTGCTCGGTCGCGGGCCCTGGCAGGTCCGCATGATCGGCCGGGGCGTGCTGCCGGAGAAGAGTCATCACGCGGGACCAACTCTCGACCACACCCATGGTCCTCTGTCCCCTCTGCACCCACACCTCCGTCAACACCTCCGTCCGACTGTGCCACTGCGGGGGGTGCGCGAAGTGCCGACCGGAGAACCCCGGGGGATGGCACTTCGCGCATGCTTCCGCTCCCTTTCCTTTGCCTCCGATCCGGCCTGGCCTACCGCAGGACGGGGCGGTTTGCGGATGCGTACTCGTCCGCGATGTTGAACACGCTGGCGCAGTCCGGGCATTCGGCCTTGCCGAAGAGGTGAGCAATTCCGTCAGCGAGCGCCTCGCGACCGTCACGGAGGGCAGTCTCATGCATCCACCGGCCCGTGCCGGAGAGTTCCCCGGATGACGCCGGCCGCAGGCCCCTGCGGTCCACGTCGCCCAGGTCCCAGTCCCGGATCGCTGAATACCGCCCGTGATCGCCGATGGCGATCGTCACTTCTACGGCGCAGTGGGGGCAGGCCAGGTGGTAGAAGTCGTCGCTGAAGTCCCCCAGCACGGCACCCCAGTGGTACTCCTCCCTGGCTGCGAGCGCATCGAGGAAGGCCGGGTGGTAGTCGACCGGCCGCGACTGCAGATGCCGATCCAGCAGTGCGCGGAACTCCGCGATCGAGTCGGCGCAGCCCTCCAGCAGGTCATCGCGGCCGTGGTGCCCTGCGGCGCGTCGCAGGATCGTCCCTGCCAGCCCACGCGCCCGTGCGCTCCTGCGGGCAAGACGTGTCAGGCGCGGCAGGGCAGCAAGGCTGGCGGGGAAGATGAGGTCGTGCTCGAGGACCAGCCGGTATCCCAACTCCCGCCACGCTTCGGCGTCGTCCTCGCGCTCCACCTGCTCCAGAAGCTCGGGGACGCGATCGACGTCCCCGCAGCAATCGTGCATCTGCGTCCAGTTCACCACCTGGCCATTGAAGCCTCCTCGTCGCAGCGGGTGTGGGCACCCCCGTCCCTGACCCGTAGGGCAGCCCTAGAAGGGCTCGGCGGCCTGCAGGAGGTACCGCGGCAGGTAGGGGGACTCCACGCGGATGGCCCAGCCGCGGCGGCGGGCGTGGCAGGCCCGTGGCGAGCTCGCCGTGGGGTGTTCCCCGTGTCTGCTCGGCGAACTTCTGCCTGGTGAAGTGGAAGGCCTCGCCGTGCCGCTTCGTTCTGTCCCGGAGCACGGACAGGCACAGCGCGTCGATCCACTCTCCCGGTGTGACCTCTTCCTCGGGGGAGCCGTCGCCCAGGTCGTCACTCATGCCGAAGTTGACGTACTCCAGGAAGACGCCGAAGGCGCAGTGCGGGTGGTACGCGGCGTGGGCGACGGCGCCGGCCGCGGCCTCGGAGGCGTCCTTGAGGACGGCCTTGGCCTCCGGGGTGTCCAGATCGGGCGTCTCGACGGAGAGGGCACCCAGGTAGTCGAGGAACTCTTCGGCGATCGACTGCCATGCGTAGGTGGTCATCCGGTCGGCCCTCGACATGGAGTGCGCCTGGCCCCCGATGCGGTTCGTGAGGTCCTCGCTTGATCGATTGCGACAACAGCCTGGGCACGGGACCGGACGGACGGGGTGGCGTACCGGGCTTCCCCAGGGTGATCGCGCGCCGCAGAATGGACGGGTGGTAGCAGCCGTAATGATCGTCCTGGGTCCGCTGATGGTGTTCCTCATCGGCATCGTTCTGGCCACTGACTACCGGGGGTGGCGGGATGCGGCGGCCAGGGCACACCAGGGAGTCTGGAGCGCCGGCTATTTCAGGACCTACGTGACCTTCCGGTGGGTAGGGCTGATGGCGGCGTGGATGGGAGCCCTCTTTGCCGTGGGAGGCGCAGTCCTCTTGGTCCTCATCCACGCGAGGCGATAGCCACCTCCTCCCCCGGGCGTCGGCCGGTCGACATCGGCGGGCACTGTCCGGCGGATCATGCTTCGGGGTCGGTGGGCTGGAGGTCGTAGAGGTAGGAGCGGTCGTTTTTGAAGCTGCGCCAGACGGTGGCCGGGGGGTCGGGTTCGTCACCGGGGCTGTTGAGAGGATGGGCGGTGACGAGGCCATCAGCGATCTCGCAGTGCCAGCCCTCGGTCGGCGACCATACGCACCACACGTTCCCGTCCGTTCGGCGATAGGCGGGGCGGCCGTTGCGCTCGCCGTCCCCTTCGAAGTGGTAGCGGAGCCCATCGATGTGGCGCACGAAGGTGAAGGATGCAAGTGCCGTCATGCCTTCTGGCCTGTAGATCGTGCGCTCGACCCCGTTGCGGCGTTCGCGGATCTCGCTGTCGAAGCCCGTGGGCCGGCCACCCTCGCTGCCGCGCCGTTTGCGGTTGGCCCGCTGGTCCTTCGGTT
The DNA here is from genome assembly GCF_042742855.1 of Streptomyces sp. NPDC058877. Classification (NCBI taxonomy): domain Bacteria; kingdom Bacillati; phylum Actinomycetota; class Actinomycetes; order Kitasatosporales; family Streptomycetaceae; genus Streptomyces; species Streptomyces sp. NPDC058877. The sequence continues at coordinate 20,492 of NZ_JBHYMF010000097.1, forward strand.
CAGGGATGGTGTGTGGCTCTGTTCGCCAGAACCCGAGAACCGACAGCACATGTTCACCACTTCGGGAGGCACTGGAGCGATTCCTGGATTCGAACAGCCTCTGTGCGGAAATGAGCTGGTCTCCCTCTCTGAGGGACTACTTCGCGTCACGTGACTGTTGCTCAAGACGATCAGATCCAGGGAGCGTGGCCGCGCCCACCGCACACGCCTCCTGTGGCAGTTCCCGGGTGGAGGGCTGCGGGGCCCCGGGGGCCGGGGGCGGCACCTCGAAGGCGTAACAGCCTGCCACCGACCGCTCGTACACGAAGATGAAGGCCCGTGGCGGTCCGTGACCGAGCACTTCCGCGACCACGGTGACGGTCTCGCCCTGTCGCGTCACGCCGACGAAGCCCTTGGCGGGCTTCGAGGGGGGGAAGACCTGGGCGATCTCCGTATCGGGAAGGCTGCCGTCGGCCGCCGCCTCGCCCAGCCGGTCGCGGAGCACTTCGACGTTCTCCCGCAGGTTTTTACGCGCCTGGGCCTCATCACGCGCCGGCTGTGTCTCCAGCCAGATCCACACGCCGACGACGGCCACGAGCAGGAGTCCCAGAAGGGTCAGACATCCGTTGAGAAGACAGCCGCCTGGCGTACCCGTCCGGACATGTGATCGTCTCGCCATAGGCACAGCGTGTACCGCAGGTACACGACAGGCCAATCCACTGCCCCAAGTCGTGACCGAAGTGAAGCATCACCGGCGAAGCATCTGGCGGGACCGCTCCGCCGCGTCTCATCGGTACGCCCTTCGAACACTCCCGGACCCCAGTGCCCCCCGAAGCGGTGAACATGTGCTGTCGGTTCTGGCTCTGGTCCAACTTCCGTGATGTGGCTACTCCCTGTGACTGATGGCCTTGCTGTAGGTCTCGGCGAGATCGTCTGGAAACTGACGGTGCCGACCTCGTTCGGGCTGATGGTTCTGGGCTGTGCGCGAGGTACTGCTCCGGCTGGAAGAGCTGCTCTTCCTGGCGGACCCGGGGATCAGGGTGGAATCAGCGCAGGACGATGGTGAGGTGATCCGAGTCGGTGTCAGATGCCGAACGGCCGGGGCCCAGTGCCCGGGCTGTGGAAGCTGGTCCGGGCGGGTGCACGGCTCTTACCTGTGATTTCCCGTTGACCTCCCTGTGGCGGGACGGCGGGTGGTGCTGCAACCTCGTGTCCGGCGCTTCACGTGCGAAGACGTCTCATGCGGGCGGCGGACGTTCGTCGAGCAGGTCGCGGGCCTGACCCGGCGGTACAGCCAACGGACCGAACGGATGCGGTCGGTGCTGTCCGAGATCGGCCTCGCCCTGGCCGGTCGCGCCGGTGCCCGGCTGGCCGACGTCTTCGGGGTGAGGGGCAGCCGGAACACTGTCCTACGGCTGGTCGACGCTCTCCCAGAACCCCAGCCACAGGTCCCTCGTGTGGTCGGCGTCGACGAGTACGCGGCGCGCAAGGGCCGTGTCTACGGAACCGTGCTGGTCGACGTCGAGACCCGCAGACCGCTGGACCTCCTGCCAGATCGCGAAGCAGGCACTGCCGCGGCCTGGCTGGCCGAGCACCCGGGAATCGAGGTCGTCTGCCGTGACCGTGCCCCGTTCTTTGCCGAGGGCGCCAGGATCGGGGCACCCACCGCGGTCCAGGTCGCCGACCGGTTCCACCTATGGCGCAACCTCGGCGAAGCGGCCGAGCGGTGCGTCTCCCGCCACCGTTCGTGCCTCCGCGCGACCACTGCCGCATCGGAACCGGAGAAGGCTCCGGCTCTGGCACCGGCGGAGAACGGGGCCCCATGGCCCACCGGGCACCGGTTCGCCGACCGCAAGCCCCACCTGCGCGAGCGATGGGCCGAGGGCTGTACGAACGCCTGGACCCTGTGGGAAGAGATCAGGACGCACGGCTACACGGGCGGCTACGGAGCCGTCCGCGCCTACCTCCAGCCGTTCCGCACGTACCCGACCGCACCGGCAGCCCGCCCGCCATCCCCACGCACGGTCACCGGTTGGATCCTGACTCACCCCGACACCCTGCCGGAGAGCGAGCGACTGAAGCTCAAAGCCGTCCTCGTCGACTGTCCCGAACTGGATGCCCTCACCGGGCACGTCTGCGCGTTCGGGAAGATGCTCACCCAGCTCCAGGGTGACCAGCTTCCGGAATGGATCAAGGCGGTCCGCGCCGACGACCTGCCCAGCCTCCACACCTTCGTCAACGGCCTCGAACGGGATCTCGCCGCCGTCACCGCCGGCCTGGCACTGCCGTGGAGCTCCGGTGTCGTCGAAGGGCACGTCAACCGAATCAAGACGATCAAGCGCCAAATGTACGGCCGGGCCGGCTTCGACCTGCTGCGGAAGCGAGTCCTGCTGGCCTGACCTCAGCTTTGTTGCTCAACGAGCGGGTCCATTCAGCTGATCGCGAGCGGCACGGGATCCAGGGCAAGCTTGATCCGGCACGAGTCGACGGCCCGGACAACCCAGGCAGTCACAGCGTCGCGATCTGGCGCGATCGCGTGAAGCTCACGGGCTTTCTCCTGGGCTTCGACCATCCACGGGGCCAGCGGGTCCTCCCTAAGGACCCGCTCGAAGTGATCGCGGGCCGTGTCCGGATCCCCGACCATGGCGGCCGCGATCCCGGCATCGAAGCAGTCCCAGAGGAACCCCCGCCGCACCGGGCTGGACGTCAGGTACCGGGCGACGTCTGGCAGAGCGGGGAACTTCTCCCTCAGCACGGTCACGTTCGCAGCCGCCTGTCGGCTGAGTTCGAGAGCCTGCGACGTGAATTGGTCCTCGGTGCGGAACAGCTCCGGGCTGACTCTGACCGCGTCCACGTGGAAGGCCAGGTGGTCCACGTCGTGCCACAGCCACATCGCACCGACGTGCAGGCCGCTGCCAGCAGTGCGTGGCGGGGTGAACTCCACAACTCCGAGCCACCACCCATGATCATCAATCCACAGCCGCGACCGCCCACGCTGGGCCAGGCCGAGCGGCTTCAGGGACTCCCGCGCCGCCGAGGTGATGATCTGGAGAACCAGACTGCGATCTGCCATGCCCGGCATGATCGACCGTCCTACCGACACCCGCCGGTACTGAGCGTCACCGGTCCACAGAAGCTGGACCAGAGCCGGTTCTCGCGAACAAAGCCAGGTGTGCTTGATCTGGCGTCTTCGCAGGCAGCGGCGGTTGCGGCGTGAGCTGTATGCCTTGCCGCCGCCGAGGTGGTCCGGCCGGGTGCGTGGCTGTCCGCCCTGCGGCCGGGAAACAGTGATGCGTTCGAGGGCCTTGATCATCTGCGGCGCGTCGCCCCACTGGCCGGGCGTGACGAGGAAGGACATGGGTCGGCATCCCCCTCACCGGCGAGGTGGATCTTGCAAGTCAGGCCGCCCGGGACCGTCCGAGTCCCTCATCGGGGCGGTGGTGCCGGGGCGTTCTCCTTTTTTCGGCATGCGCGGCTTCTTCTTTCGAGCCCCGGCCGCGTGCTGATGCGCACGGCAGGACGTCGAATTGACGCTGACCATGCTCCAGTCGATCCGGCCCGCGCGGTTTCTGCGTCCGCCTGGACGGCACGCAGAAACCGGTCCCACGTGCCGCCCGCCGACCAACGCCGGTGCCACTCGTAGACGGTCTTCCAGTTGCCGAAATGCTCCGGAAGGTCCCGCCACGGTATGCCCGTTCGCACCCGGAACAAGATCTTGTTGACCACCCTGCGGTGATCGCTCCACCGGCCGCCACGCTGCCCCGACGCTGGCACGTGCGGCTCCAGCCGACCCGCTCGACATTCGTCAGATCACCCCGCCCCATGCTGGGAACAACGAGCCAGTAGTCCGACAGTCGCATGATCCGCCGGGCAGCGCCTAGACCCAGCGGCAATGGCCGCTTAGGTCTAGCAGGGGCGCTGTGGTGTCAGGAGGCGTCACGCGCAGGTGTCAGGTCAGTGTCACGCGGGGTGTCAGCGTGCGTGATACCCGCGTTCGCCTATGGGTTTGGGTGTCACGGGCCCGTGACGGTGTCAGGCGTCAGGCTGCGGTCAGGCCCGGTGGACTGACCGGAGAGAGGGTGAATGTCCCGTTTCATCGAACCTTGACCGTTTGTCATCGGACTCTGACGGACGCGAGTCTGTGTCATCGGAGTTCGACCACCTGGGATTCGTCTCATCCAACTTTGACGTCGCAGGTCAGGTACGGTGCGGGCATGATCGAGGGTCTTCCTTCCGAAGTTGACGTGCCGGACGAGATGCTGCTCGCCGGCTACTTCGTCGCGGTGCCCGAGCGGCTCACGGGCGTGGGTTTGCCTCGTACGGAGCGGCTGACCACGGCCTCCGACTGCCTGATAGACCGGCTTCCGCAGGATGGCTGCTGGTTCGGCACGGCGCAGGAGGCACTCGCGGCCTGCCTGCCTCTCCAGGTGTCCGGGGATGCTCGCTTGTACGCCCTGCTGGTGCCCGCCGAACATGTCGGAGGCTTCGTCGCCGACATCCGCGCGGCCGGGACGGACGAGCCGGTGCTGCTCGCCCACCTCGACGTTCGGGGCGCCGGCGAGTCCGCCCGGGAGGTGGCCGAAGACGGGCACAAGATCGGCTGGGAGGTACTCGGCTACGACCACGGTCTGCTCCACACCTGGCTCTGCAACGACCTGTACGAGGACGGCAGGCTCGACCTCGGAGTAGGTACCGATGAACGCGGTCTGCTGCCCGACCGGCAGGCCGCCCTACGAGTCGCCGCCTGGGCCAACGCGCGTGGTGACACCAAGCCGGCCACCTGGTTTCCCGGTGCCCTGATCGAGTGGGATACCCCGATCGAGAGCCGCCTCGGCCCCGTCACCACCGAGCCTCCGACGCCCTCGGCATCGCAGCCCTGGTGGCGCCGGATCCTCTAGGGCGCCTGAAACTCAGGCCGAGCCGCGAGATCTCGACACTGGTCAGACTTCCAGAGACTGATCGAACTTCGATGAGACGGGTCAGTCATTCGCAGGCCGACAGGGGCCTCTCCTCTTGGGCGCGGTGGTGATCCGTACCATCCTGGGGTGACCTCACCCTCCATAACGACTCCGAGCCGACGGCTCGGCGCCTATGTCGCCATCGTGGGACTATGCCTGTTCGCTTGGTGGGCCGTGCAGCCGGTTGGCGACGACTGCCCTGCCGACCCGGCCGAAGTCAAGGGGAGCATCACGAGCGCCGCGTTCGGCTCCGGCAGCGACAACCCTTGCCCGGCGGGGGCCCAACACCCGCGCCTGTACGGGTGGCTCGGCCTGTAGGTGCACGGTCGCATGATGCGCCGGCCCAGAGTGCGTGCGGACCGGCGTCCTTAGAGTTCCTTGCCCATCGATCAAGGTTCGATGGCACGGGACAACAAAGACGGGTGCCCTGCGGGCATGCGACCTTGGTAGCTTGCTCCGCTCGCGCTGCGGCAATCACCGTCGGGAACTAGCCGGTATGCGCTCTTTGCCTTGTCGCTTGTCTCGTCGCCTATCAGGAGGCGCCCGCGATGCCGCTCCTGGTGTGACTAAGGGCCTTCTGACCTGTGGGGCGTCAAGTGACAAGCAACAAGACAAGCGGCAAGCGGCACGACAGTCCGGCTCGGCGCGACGACCCGATGAGCAGACCATCCGGCGCCGTGGGCGGCTGGAGAGTCGTCCGCCTGGCAGCGCGGTCCTTCTTGTCCTGCGCCGTGACGCGCGGTCGGCGGCCGGGGCTGGGCCGC
>NZ_JBHYMF010000098.1:0-26124 GCF_042742855.1 Streptomyces sp. NPDC058877
GGGGACCGGACGCGCCGCGCCCTACGGGATCGTGCGGTGGACGTCCTCCCGCGCGGACGGTCCGGGCGTCGCGTCCGCGATCCAGGGGCCTTCGCCGCTCGGGTCCACGATGCCGGCCTCCAGCCAGGTGTAGCGGCCGGCGAGCACCGCGTCGACGACCCGCCGGTCCAGGTCGTCCGTGTTGGACCAGAGGCGGTCGAAGAGCTCCTCGGTCCGCAGTCGGGCGTGCCGGCAGAAGGCATCCGCCAACTGGTGGGCCTCACGGCCGTGGTCCGTGGTGGTGCGCAGCAGTTCGGCCCGGACGCACGCGGCGCTCATCGCGAAGAGTTCGGCCCCGATGTCGACGATCCGCCCGAGGAACGCCTGTTTGAGCTCCATGCGGCCCTGCCAACGGGACATCGCGTAGAAGGTGGAGCGGGCCAGTCTGCGGGAGGTCCGCTCGACGTACCGGAGGTGGCCGGCGAGCTCGCCGAACTCCCGGTACGCGCCCGGTAGCTGGCCGGGGCCGGTGACGAGTCCCGGTAGCCAGCGGGCGTAGAAGCCGCCGGCCCGGGCGCCGGCCTTCGCCTTGTCGGCGAGCGACGCATCGGGGTCGATGAGGTCCCCGGCGACGGAGAGGTGGGCGTCGACGGCCTCCCGGGCGATCAACAGGTGCATGATCTCGGTCGAGCCCTCGAAGATCCGGTTGATCCGCAGGTCGCGCAGGACCTGCTCGGCGGGAACGGCGCGTTCGCCCCGCGCGGCGAGCGAGTCGGCGGTCTCGTAACCGCGACCGCCGCGGATCTGGACGAGTTCGTCGGCGATCGACCAGGCCTTCTCGGAGCCGTACAACTTGGCGAGGGCGGCCTCGATGCGGATGTCGTTGCGGTCCTCGTCGGCCAGCTGGGAGGCCAGGTCGACGACGGCCTCCAGGGCGAAGGCGGTGGCGGCGATGAAGGAGAGCTTGGTTCCGACGGCCTCGTGGCGGGCGACCGGCCGGCCCCACTGCTCGCGTGCCCCGGACCATTCGCGGGCGGTCTTCAGGCACCACTTGGCGGCGCCCGCGCAGGCGGCGGGCAGCGAGAGCCGGCCGGTGTTGAGCGTGGTGAGGGCGATCTTCAGGCCGGCGCCCTCGGGGCCGATGCGGTGGCCGGCCGGGACCCGCACCCGGTGGAAGCGGGTGACCCCGTTTTCCAGGCCGCGCAGTCCCATGAAGGCGTTGCGGTGCTCGACGGTGATGCCGGGCGAGTCGGCCTCGACGACGAAGGCGGTGATGCCTCCGGGGTGCCCCTCGGAGGCGGGGACGCGGGCCATCACGACGAGGAGGTCGGCGATGACCCCGTTGGTGGTCCAGAGCTTGACGCCGTCGAGGACGTACGCGTCCCCGTCCGGCGCGGCCGTGGTCGCCAGACGGGCCGGGTCGGAGCCGACGTCGGGCTCGGTCAGCAGGAAGGCGGACAGGGCGGTGCGGGCGAGCCGGGGCAGGAAGGCTTCCTTCTGCTCCCGGGTGCCGAAGAGCTTCAGCGGTTGCGGCACTCCGATCGACTGGTGTGCGGAGAGCAGGGCGCCGACGGCGGGGCTGGCGGAACCGACGAGGGCCAGGGCGCGGTTGTAGTACAGCTGGGTGAGGCCGAGGCCGCCGTACTCCGGGTCGATCTTCATTCCGAGCGCGCCGAGCTGCTTGAGACCGGCGACCGTCTCGTCGGGGATGCGGGCCTCGCGTTCGATGCGGGCGCCGTCGATCCGGGTCTCGCAGAACTCGCGCAGGACGGCGAGGAAGGCCTCGCCGCGGCGGACGTCCTCGGCGGCGGGGAGGGGGTGGGGATGGACCAGGTCGAGGCGGAAGCGGCCGAGGAACAGCTCCTTGGCGAAGCTGGGCTTGTGCCAATCCCGCTCGCGCGCGGCCTCGGCGACCTGCCGGGCCTCGCGCTCGGTGACCTTGGGCCGCGGGGCGGGTGCGGACATGGACACCTCCTTGGGCTTCCTGTCCGTCGTACCCGATTTCGGCGGGTCCGGAAAGGCGGCGGGCCCGGAAAGGCGAAAGGCGGCCCGAGCCCCCGCACAGTGGGCGCTCCTCACCCCCGCTGACCTGCGGCCTTTCCCCGACCAGCACCGGAGCAGAAAAAGTCAGCCCCGTTCAGCCGGTCCTGGGCAATCCTGGGGCCCCATGGGCTACCTCCGTGTTCCCACGGGAACATCCGAGGGAACGCGTATCTCCCAGGGATACGAGCTGTCTGGGAGACGTTCCTGACCGTCGACACGCCACTGCCCCGGCATCCAGTCACCTGACCGTCGGGGCGGCGACCCGTCCAGGACCGGGATCGGCCTGGGGGACGTCGTGCGGCAGGCTGCTCAGCCGCCGGGCCTCGGGTTCCAGAAGGGTTCCGTGGGGCGCCACGGCTCGGGACGCGGGGGCAGCTTGCTGACGGACTCAGCTCGCCGGGGCCGACACGGCGGCGTGCAGCTCCCGGACACCAGCGGCACGGGGGTGCCGCTGCGCGAGCTCCGTGACGATGCTGCGGATCGCGGGCCGGTCCCGTACCTCGCCGGGGCTCGCGCGGTGAGCGTCGAGCAGGGCGCGGGCGGTCTGCTCCGGACGGCCCCACGCCCACCAGGCACGGGCCATGTCTGTGCCCAGGCGTGCCTTCCGCTCGGCCGTGGGGAAATGCTCGGGCCGAAGGTTCCGCCCGGCCTCCAGCGCCGCGCCTGCGTCCCCCAGGGCCCAGTGGACCCCAACGGTGTAGAGGTCCACGGCCGCCGGGTTGATCGGGAAGAGACGGCCGGCGGGCGCGATGACCGGCAGTCGGCGGGCAGCGTGCCGGGCCTCCTCTGCCATGGCCAGGGCCTCGGCGCGTCGGCCGCCTCGGGCGGCGGTGTAGGCCAGGGTGCACAGCATCTGCGCGTAGGCCGAGGACGCCGCGTCGGTCCGGAGCCCTGTCGCCTCCACCCGAGCCGCGGCCGACTCCATGAGGGTCTGGGCTTCCTCGCCCCGGTCCTGGTGGCGCAGCACGATCGCGAGCTCGCGGGAGGCAGCGGCGGCGAGCGGGGAACCGGACACCTCGGCCCAGGTGTGCGCGCGGGTGGCGGTGAGGCGGGCCTGCTCACCGCCATGTCCCTCCGGGGCCAGGGCCTGGGACTCGCCCCGAGCAAGCTGGTCGACATCGGTGCCCACACGATCATCCTGGACACCGTCGCCTACGCCGAGCTGTGCGACAAGTACAACGGTGGGCACTTCCTGCACCACGTGCCCAAGGTCGAGATGAAGAACGACGGGTCGGTCATCAAGACCGCCCACCTCGTCGCCCGCGCCGGATGGGAGGTGGACCTCCCGCTGTGGGAAGACGCCGCCGACTGCGGCCCCTGCCACCCGGGCAACGACTCGCACTGACCCCCACGTGACGCCCTCGGCGGTCCGGGCCCACGGCTCGGGCCGCCGAGGCACGCCCGGGTGACTTTCGCCCGAACAGGCAGCAGCCCCCGCGCGGTGCCGCCAGGATGACCCGGGTGACGACCACGACCACAGACCTATGGCACCACTACGGCCGGACCCGCGCCGCACAGGACCACGCCGTCCCCGACTCCTTCCACTGGGTCTGGAGCCAGCAGGACGGGCCGGGCCCGGAAGTCCTCGGCAACCTCACCGGCAAGGCCCTGGCCGACCTCGGCGCCGGCACCGCCCGCCACGCCGCGCACCTGGCCGTGCACCACACCCCGGACCGGGTCGATGCCGTAGACGCCTCCCCGGCACAGCACGGCATGGCGACCACCCTCTACGCATCGCTCGCCCCGCGCCTGAACCTCGTCCACCAGGACGTGGTCACCCACCTTCGCGCGAACCCGGACGCCTACGACGTGCTCTACAGCGTCTTCGGGGCGGTGGACTTCACCGACCCCCGCGAACTGCTCCCGGCCGCGGCCCGCGCGCTACGCCCCGGCGGGCGCCTGGTCTTCTCCACTCTCGCCCACTACCTGTCCGGCGCCCCCGCGCAGCCGGACGTCACGGCCGCCGAGGTACCGGCGAAGACCCCGGAGGGCGAGAGCGCCACCATGCACCGGTGGGTGTTGCAGGAGCACGTGTGGACCAAGGTTCTGGACGGGGCCGGGTTCACCGACATCCGCGTCGAGGAGCTGCCCGCCGGTGACGGCCCCCGGTCCGCCGCCACCCTCCTCGTCACGGCCGAGCTCACCGCCTCCTGAGCCCAGACGTACCGCTGCCCCGGCCTCAGTCTCCTGGGTGCCGGGGCAGCGGTACGTCGAAACGGTGTGGTCGGTCAGGCGGCGTCCCGGCGGGCGTTGTGCGCGGCGAGCAGCTCCTCCAGGCGCCGGATGCACCTGAGCTACATCCACTGCGTCATAGACCACGGGGTCTACACCGAGGAGATCGGCCAGGAGCTCCACGCCATCGCCGGGCAGCTCACGACCAGCCTGGGTTGGTTCTGCTACGACGCGGACCAGCAGACCGAGGCGCGGGTCTACTTCTCGGAGGCCCTGAACGCCGCGATGCTCACCGGGGACAACCCCCTCGCCACGCGCACCCTGTCGAACATGAGCCGCCAGTGCGTCGACCTGGGCAAGCCCCGGGAGGCCGTCCGCTTCGCCCGGACTGCCAAGCAGTACGCCACGAAGTGGGGAGCCCCGCCGCGCGTGAGCGCGCTCCTGGCCATCCGGATCGCCCAGGGGTACGCCCGTGCCGGCGACGAGCTCAACACCTCCATGGCCATCAAGCGGGCATGGCGCTCCTTCGACCAGGGCGCCAGCGACCGTGCCCCGGAGTGGACCACGTTCCTGAACGAGGCAGAGCTGACCTGCCTGGAGGGTACGGCCCGCGCCGACCTTGGCCAGCACAAGCGGGCCGTCCGGCTCCTGGACCGCTCCGCGACCCTCCAGAACATCGAGCACTCCCGCAACCGGGGCATATGCCTGGCCCAGCTCGCCCGCGCCGCCCTGTCGGACCGGGACTACGACCGCACCACGGACGCCACCCTGGAGTCCCTGCGCCTCATCGAGGGCGGCCAGTCCTCGACCCGTAACGCCGGCGGCTGGGCCTCGTCCGCGACAAGCTCGGCGCGCACAAGACCAGCGCGCCCCTGCGGGAGACGCTCGACCTGCTCACCCACTACATCGCCTGACCGAGGAGTCCCCCGTATGCCTGGCCGCACGACGCCCGCCCTCACCCTCACGCGCCTGACCGGCCAGACCGCTCCGGACGTCATCACCGAACTCACCGCCGTGTACGCCAAGGTCTACGACGTGCCGCCGTACATCGGTGACCCGTTCTTCTCCGTCGAGACATTCGGCTCCCGGCTCGACGGCGCTTTCGAGATGGACGGGTTCGAGCTGGTGACGGCCCGCCTCGAGGACGGCACGCTCGTCGGGTACGTCCACGGCGTCACCCCCACCACGGACCGCCCGTGGTGGGTGTCCCTCGGCGACGTCGTCCCCGTCGAGCCGAGGAAGGCCGCGGAGGCCGGCCCGCCGTCGCCGGGGGGGGGTGGGCAGTCCGGTTCCGGGTGGTCCGGACACAGCCGCGCGAGGCGCCTGTTCGCCTGGTCCACTCCGTCCCGGAGGCTGCCGTCGTCGTTGGGGTGGAGTTCGTGCTCGACGCCGCCCAGCCGGGTGGCCAGTTGTTCCCGGACTCCTCGACTGCGGCCTTGAACGCCTTCACCGCGTCCTCGTCGTCGAAGCGCTCGACCTGCCATCCGGCACCGCCGGGGTCTCGCCACTTCCCTGGTAGCTGGTGATCTCCCCGGCCTTGTTTGTACGCGGAACTACGCTCGCCACGTGCGGAGAGTGTCCCTTCGTGTCCCCAGCGTGTTCCCGCGACCTCGCGGGAAGCAAGCTGGAGTCGACTGTCTCCGCAGGTCAGGCCAGGTAAAAGAGAAGGCGGCCCGAGCCCCCGCACAGTGGGCTCGGACCGCCTGGTCCGGTGGGACCTGCGCCTCAGAGGGCGAGGCCCGTCAGGACGAGCACCCGCTCGTACGTGTAGTCGTCCATGGCGTACTTGACGCCCTCGCGGCCGACGCCGGAGCGCTTGGCCCCGCCGTACGGCATCTGGTCGGCGCGGTAGGAGGGGACGTCGCCGACGATCACGCCGCCGACCTCCAGGGCGCGGTGGGCGCGGAAGGCGGTCTGCAGGTCATGGGTGAAGACACCGGCCTGGAGGCCGAAGTCGGAGTCGTTGACCGCGGCGAAGGCCTCGGCCTCGCCGTCGACCTTGGCGACGGTCAGGACCGGGCCGAAGACCTCGGCGCGGGCCAGGGTGACCTCGGCCGGGAGGTCGGTGAGCACGGTCGGGGCGTACGTGGCGCCCTCCCGCTTGCCGCCGGCGAGGAGCTTCGCGCCAGCCGCGACGGCCTCGTCGACCCAGGACTCGACGCGCTTGGCGGCGTTCTCGTCGACGAGCGGGCCGACGTCGGTGGCGTCCTCGGCCGGGTCACCGGTGACCTGGGCCTCGACAGCGGCGACGATCTTCGGCAGCAGGCGGTCGTAGACGGAGGCGTCGGCGATGACCCGCTGCACGGAGATGCAGGACTGGCCGCCCTGGTAGTTGGAGAAGGTCGCGATGCGGGTCGCGGCCCAGTCGAGGTCGGCCTCGGAGGACCAGTCCGGCAGGACGACGGCCGCGGCGTTGCCGCCGAGCTCCAGGGTGCAGTGCTTGTGCGGCACGGACTCCTGGATGGCGTAGCCGACCTTGTCGGAGCCGGTGAAGGAGATGACCGGGAGGCGCTCGTCCTGGACCAGGGCGGGCATGCGGTCGTTCGGCACGGTCAGGATCGACCAGGAGCCGGCCGGCAGGTCGGTCTCGGCCAGGATCTCGCCCAGGACCAGGGAGGAGATCGGGGTCGACGGGGCCGGCTTGAGGATGATGGGGGCGCCGACGGCGATGGCCGGGGCCACCTTGTGGGCGCTGAGGTTCAGCGGGAAGTTGAACGGCGCGATGCCGAGGACGACGCCCTTGGGGATGCGGCGGGTGAGGGCGAGGCGGCCCGCGCCACCGGCCTCGGTGTCCAGGCGCTGGGCCTCGCCGGCGTTCCAGCGGCGGGCCTCCTCGGCAGCGAAGCGGAAGACGGAGACGGCACGGCCGACCTCGCCGCGGGCCCACTTGATGGGCTTGCCGTTCTCGGCGGAGATCAGCTGGGCGATCTCCTCGGTGCGCTCGGCGAGCCGCTTCGAGACGTGGTCGAGGGCGGCGGCGCGGACGTGCGCCGGGGTCGCGGCGAACTCGTCGACCACGGCGTGCGCGGCGGCGACGGCCTCCTCGACCTGGGCCTCGGTGGGCACGCTGACCTTGCCGACCAGACGTCCGTCGTACGAGTTCGTGACGTCGAAGGTGGCCTCGCCGGTGGCCTTGCGGCCGGCGAGCCAGAAGGCGTGGGTGGTCGTCATTGCGTCCCGGCCCTTTCCGTTTCGGGGAGCGAGCGATTGCTCTCGTGACACGTTAGGGCCGAGCGGGCGGCCGTGGGTTTGTCCGGTGTGGAGTGGTGCCCCTGGGGCGGCTGTCCGGTTTGGCCCAAGCGGACGGGTAAGAGCGGCGAGGGGCCGGTACCCGTGCGGTGGTCGGGGCCGTCATGCGCCGCACGGGCGGGCGGCAGCAGCGGTCGTGTCGCGCGTGCCGGCGCCGGTCGTGTCGCGCGTGCCGGCGTCCGGATTCCGTTCCCGCTCCGCACGCCGGGAACCGCCGGCGGGGCGGGAACGGCCGGTCATCCGCGTCGCTCGGTCGACACGATCAGGCAGACGGCACCGACGACGATCGCACCGCCGAGGACGATGGGCCGGGTCAGGCCCTCGTTCAGGACGAGGGCACCGAGCAGGACGGCGACGATCGGATTGACGTAGGCGTAGGTGGCGGCGAGGGAGACCGGGGCGGTCTGGAGGAGCCAGGCGTACGCGGTGAAGGCGATGAGCGAGCCGAAGACGATCAGGTACGCGAGGGCGACCCAGGACCGGCCGGAGACCGCCGCCAGGTCCAGTTCGTGGTGTTCGCCGCGCAGGAGGGCCACGAGGAGGGCGGCGAGGCCGCCGGCCAGCATCTCGTACGCGCTCGCGGTGAAGGGGTTGGCGGGCAGCGGCAGCCGGGCGGAGGAGACGGAGCCGATGGACCACAGCAGTGCCGCGACGAGTACCAGCAGCACGCCGCCGATCTTCACCTCGCCGCTCAGGCCGGGGAGGGTGAGGACGCCGAGGCCGGCGAAGCCGAGCAGGACGCCGCCGACCGCACCGGGGCCGGGGCGTTCCCCGAGGGTCGTGCGGAGCAGGACGACCCAGATGGGGACGGCCGCGATGAGCAGCGCGGCGAGGCCGGAGGGGATGGAGGTCTCGGCGAGGACGACGAGTCCGTTGCCGCCGAGGACGAGGAGCAGGCCGACGAGGGCGGCGGAGCCGAGCTCCCGGCGGTTCGCCTTGAGGGCGGCGGGGCCTTGGCGCCAGGCGACGACCGCGGCGAGGAGCAGTCCTGCGGTGACGAAGCGGGTGCCGCCGGAGAGGAAGGGCGGAAGGGTCTCGACCACGATGCGGATGCCGAGGTAGGTGGATCCCCAGACCACGTACACGATGCCGAGCGCGGCCCAGACGGCGCCGGTGATGCGACGGGCGGGGACGACGGCGGTGCGGGGCTCGGGGGCGACCGGGGCCGCATCGGGGGCCGGATCGACGGCAGGGCTTGTCATGAGCAGGAGATTAGGGAGCGCGCGCCCGAACAGCCAAGAAAATTGCCCGAATTCGGGCAGGGGACGGCGTCTTTAGGGGCCGGCGGCCCTCCTCGACCCGCCCCGGAAGAACGGGCGGGGCTCCCGGGACCGCGACGCCGGCGGCAGCGGGTGGCGGAAGCCACACCGACCCGCCCCGCCCCACCCCGACCCACTGCTATCCGGCGTCCTCGCCCGTCGCCTTCAGCGCGAGCCACAGCTCCATCCGGACGTCCGGGTCGTCCAGGGACCGGCCGAGGATCTCCTCCACCCGGCGCATCCGGTAGCGCAGGGTGTGCCGGTGCACCCCCAGGTCCGCCGCCGCCGCGTCCCACTGGCCGTGCCGGGACAGCCAGGCGCGCAGCGAAGCGACCAGATCGCCGCGACCGGTCGCGTCGTGGTCCCGGAGGGCACGGAGCATCCCGTCGGCGAAGGCCCGGACGGCGTCGTCGGCCAGCAGAGGGAGGACCGAGCCCGCCGCCAGGTCCTCGTGCTCGACCAATGCCTTACCGCGCCGCCGGGCGACCGACAGGGCCTGCTCGGCCTGCTTGTACGCGGCTGCCGCGGAGCTCGGTCCGGCCGGCGCGGAGAGCCCGACGACGACGCCGGCCTCCTCCGCCTCCCGGTCCGCGTACGCCCCGCACGCGGCGACGAGCGCGCCCCCGTCCCCGGCGAGGGCGACGAGTCGCTGCCCGCTCTCGGCGACGGTGAGCACGGCCTCGCCCGCCCGGGCGGCAGCTGCTTCCAGCGTCTCGGCGAGCACCGGCAAGGGCGGCTCGGCGGGCTCCTCTCCCCCGGCGGACTCGGCGACGAGCAGCCGGAAGGGGGCGTCGAGCAGCCCCCCGTAGAGGTCCCCGGCCACCGTGCGGGCGTGCTCCGGCTGCCCCGCGAGCATCAGGCGGAGCACCGCGGCGCCGAGCCGGTGCTCCGCGGCCTGGAGCGACCGGGAACGTTCCGTCGTGAGCGTGAGCAGGGCGATCGCCGAGTGGACCGCGTACCGCTCGGCGGTCCCGAGGGGCGCCCCGGTACCGACGGCCAGGGCGCCGCGCACCCGCCGCCCGGTGCCGAGCGACTGGAGTTCGACGCGGTCGTCCGTGCTGCCGACGACCGCGCTGGCGGGCGCGGGCCGCTCGCGCAGCCGCTCCACGTCGGGGGTGAGCCGGGCGGCCCGACGCGCCGCCCACTCGGGCGACACCGCGACGACCGTCCCGGAGGCGTCGTACAGGGCGGCCCAGCCGTCGACGTGCGCGGCGAGCCGGCCGACGACGGCCTCGGGCCCCTCGGCGAGCGCGGCGCGGGTCATCTCCCGCTGGGCTTCGAAGCCGGCGGTGACGGCCCGGTACTGGTCGGCGGAGATGGCCGCCGACACGGCCTTGCTGATGGCCAGGAACGGAGTCCTGCGCGGCACTTCCAGGAGCGGCAGGTGCTCCTCGCGCGCCGCGGAGAGCAGGGCCGGCGGGATCTCCTCGTAGTTGACGCCCACGGCGAACCCCAGCCCGACCACCCCGGCACCGAGCAGGCGCCGCACGTAGCGGCGCATCACGTCCGGGTCCTCGGCGTCGAGCGTGAGGGCGGTGGTGAGGAGGAGTTCGCCGCCCTCCATGTACGGGACGGGGTCGGCGAGCTCGCTGACGTGGGCCCAGCGGACCGGAGTGTCGAGGCGATCCTCACCTGCACGGACGACGAGCTTGAGGGCGGAGTGCTGGACGAGCGAGGCGAGGGTGGGCGGCATTGGGGACCGTCGGACCTTTGGGGCGAGGACCGCGCCCGGGGGGAGCCGTGCACGGCGGCGGAGAGGCACCACCCAGCCGGGCGGCGCTCCCCGATTGTGCCAGGACCGCCGGGCCCCCGCTCAGCCGAGCGGCACGGGTCCCGTCGGGTGGGGACCGTCACGGCCGGGACGGCGGCCGGCACGCGGTGTCGGTCCCGGCGCCGCCGCCGTTCAGCCCCGGAGGTCGACCAGTACCGGTGGTGTGTGCGTGCCCTGGGCCGTGGTCAGCGACACGACCGCGTGCCCGGGCGGCACGGAGTGCGCGAGCTCCGAGGCGGACCACCGCTCCCGCTCGACCTTCCTCGTCGTGACCGCGTCCGTGGTGACCGCCTGCCCCGTGGCCTTCTTGCGCAGGTAGTGGATGAACCGGGTCATCGGCTGGTGGGCGAAGACCGTGTGGTGCGCGACCTCGGTGGTCTCCACCCACTCCTTGCCCCAGGTCTCGGCGAACCCCCGGCCGTCCCAGGTGGAGATGCCGGCGAGCGCCACCCGGCAGCCGACGGCGCCGAGCAGCGGTCCGTGCAGCGCCTCGGGCACCTCTCCGAGGGTGCGGAGCCCGAGGACGACCCCTGCGTTGTGCGGGCGCAGTCGCTGGAGGGAGCGGACGGTGCCCCTGGTGAGCGCCCCGGTGGCGTCGTCGAGGACGAGGGAGACGAAGTGGGCGCGCTTGGTGCCCGTCCGGGCCGCCGACAGGAACTGGGCGAGCACCAGTCGGGCGAGGAGCCGCGAGGCCTCCTCGTGGCCGCTCTCGGGCAGTTTGATCCGGACCCGCAGCGGATGGTGGACGACGGACTTCAAGGAGAAGGGCCGTACGCCGCTCCCGTCGGCGCCGAAGAACTCGGCGAACGCCGGACGGTCGAGGAGCGACAGGCGGTCCGCCAGGACCGGCCCCGCGTCGGCGGCGGTACCGGCCTGCCGGATGCGGGCCTCCAACTCGCGCCGCATGACGGCGGCGTCGACCGGCAGCCGGTCGAGGAGTGCCGCGAGGGTGTCCGGGCCCGCTTCGAGGAGTTCCCGGAGGACCGGCACCGGAGGAAAGCGGCCGTGCACGGCCCGGTAGGGGCCGATGAGCTGGGCGAGGACGGTGGCGGCCCGCCGGGTGTCGAGGTTCTCGACGTCGCCGACCAGGCCCTCCGCGAGCAGTTCGGCCGCTTCGTCGGGATCGGTGAGGCCTGCGTACGGGTCGAGGTCGTACGGCGAAGCCGGGTCGCCCGGGTGGACCACGACGTCGTACGCGGCGTCCGGCCCGAGCGGCGCGTCCGCCGTGCCGACGGCGACGACCGCGCAGGCGCCGGTGAGGGCCTGCAGGGCGAGCGACTCGACGACCGGGGCGCTCAGCCGGGCGGTCTTCCCCGCGCCGGAGGGGCCGACGACCAGCAGCGAGGTGGCGAGTGCCGCCGGTTCGAGGGCGAGACCGACGCCCCGGTAAGCCGCCGGGTTCCGCGGCTCGGCGACGCAACGGCCGATGCGGACCTGCCCGACGAGGAGGTCGTGCACGGCGGTGCGGCCCGGGAGGTCGCGATCGCCCGAGGGGTGTGCGCCGGTTGCGGCGCCCCGGCTCAGCACGGCGTCGGCCAGGGCTGCGGGGCCTCCCTGGTGGGTGCGGCCCGGTTCCAGGGCACGCCGGATCCGTGCGCAGTCCACGTCGTTCATGCGTCCGGCCCGGAGTTCGGCGGTGAGCAGGTCCGCCGCCGCTCCCTGCCCGGCCGCCCTGAGCTCGGGCCATTGCGAGAGCGGTGGGGGCGCCGCCGGGTCGAGGGGCGGGACGGTTCCGCCCGCCGTGGCGGCCCTGCGGGCCCCGAGCCGGGCGCGCAGCAGTTCACCCCAGCCCCCGAGGCGGGCGAAGGGCCAGAGCACGGCGGCCGTGATCAGGGCGTACAGGGCGTAGACGAGGGCGGGTGAGGCGAGGACGTCGTACCCACCGCCGAGCAGCACCACGAGGGAGAGCAGCGGGGCGACGAGCGGCAGCGGCTCCCAACCGATGCCGGGGAAGGCGTCCGGCCAGACGAAGGTCAGGACGATCAGTGCGGCGCCCGCCGTGAGGGCGGCCCGGGCGGTCGGGCGGCGGTCGGCGAGGAGGTGGCGGGCGAGGTCGGACCACGCGCCGAGGCGGGCGATCGCGTAGACGAGCAGGGCGAAGAAGACCCCGTCGTAGACGACGTGGGCCTCGGCGCCGCGCCAGTCGCGGGGCGAGGTGGTTCCGGAGTACCACCAGTCGCCGGGGGTGAAGGTGGCGAGCGGGATCCACTGGTACGGGACGGCGCCGCGCCGCCAGGCGGACCAGATCAACAGCCCCAGCAGCAAGGGGATCAGCAGTCCCGCCACGGTGACGGGGGCGAGCTTCCGCGCCTCTTTGGGGGGTGGCGGCGGCACGTGCCTGAACCGCCAGGTGCCGGGTGCGGCCTCGGGCCGGGGCGCGTCGATCCAGGCGACGGCGGGCGGGGTGGCGGAGGCCGGGGGTGCGGGCGCCGGGGGCTGCCGCGGCGGTGTCGACGGGCGCGGGGGCGCACCGGGCGGGCCGCCCTCGGTCGGCCGCTGCGCCCGGCCCGGTGGCAGGTGCGGCGGCGGGGTCGCCCCGCTGCGGCCGTCGGTCGGCGGCGCCGTCGGACGCGGGACCGCGCCCCCCTTGGTGTCGCGTGACTCGTACGTGCCGTCGGTCTCCATGAACCCCTGCCCCCTGACCAGCCAGGTCGCCGCGTCTGTGCCACCGTCAATCTAGTGCGCCCGGGGCGCTCCGGAGGGGATTCGACCACCCGTACGGCCGAGGAGCCCTCCGTCACGGCCGAGGAGCGCCGTGGTCCCGTGGAGCGGGCGGCCGTGCGGGGACGGTACGGGGTGGGGCGGGGGACGCGAAGGGGGACGACGGGGGCGCCATGTCCATCTCGGACAACGACACGCGGCCACCACTCCCGATCGGCGCATGCTTCTCCCCCGTTGCCGCGCCTAGCCTGCGGAGGAAACCCACAAGTGCGTCCAGAACACCCCCAGGAGCCCCGCATGAACGCTGTCCCGCAGGAGCGGCGCATCGTCACCGCCATCCCCGGTCCGAAGTCGCAGGAGCTTCAGGCCCGCCGTCTCGACGCGGTCGCCGGCGGCGTGGGCTCCACGCTGCCGGTCTTCACCCAGCGGGCCGGCGGCGGCATCATCGAGGACGTCGACGGCAACCGTCTGATCGACTTCGGCTCCGGCATCGCCGTGACCTCGGTCGGCGCCTCCGCCGAGGCCGTCGTGCGCCGCGCCTCCGCGCAGCTGCAGGACTTCACCCACACCTGCTTCATGGTGACGCCGTACGAGGGCTACGTGGAGGTCTGCGAGGCGCTGGCCGAGCTGACCCCGGGCGACCACGCCAAGAAGTCCGCGCTCTTCAACTCGGGCGCCGAGGCGGTCGAGAACGCGGTGAAGATCGCCCGTTCGTACACCAAGCGCCAGGCCGTCGTCGTCTTCGACCACGGCTACCACGGCCGGACGAACCTCACGATGGCGCTGACGGCGAAGAACATGCCGTACAAGCAGGGCTTCGGCCCGTTCGCGCCCGAGGTCTACCGCGTGCCGGTGGCGTACGGCTACCGCTGGCCCACCGGTGCCGAGAACTGCGGCCCCGAGGCCGCCGCCCAGGCGATCGACCAGATCAGCAAGCAGATCGGCGCCGACAACGTCGCCGCGATCATCATCGAGCCGGTGCTCGGCGAGGGCGGCTTCATCGAGCCGGCCAAGGGCTTCCTGCCGGCGATCGTGAAGTTCGCCAACGACAACGGCATCGTCTTCGTCGCGGACGAGATCCAGGCCGGCTTCTGCCGCACCGGCCAGTGGTTCGCCTGTGAGGACGAGGGCATCGTCCCGGACCTCATCACCACCGCCAAGGGCATCGCGGGCGGTCTGCCGCTCGCCGCCGTCACCGGCCGCGCCGAGATCATGGACTCCGTCCACGGCGGCGGTCTGGGCGGCACCTACGGCGGCAACCCGGTGGCCTGCGCCGGTGCGCTCGGTGCCATCGAGACGATGAAGGAGCTCGACCTCAACGGCAAGGCCAAGCGCATCGAGGAGGTCATGAAGGCCCGCCTCACCGCGATGCAGGAGAAGTTCCCGATCATCGGCGACATCCGTGGCCGCGGCGCCATGATCGCCATCGAGCTGGTGAAGGACCCGGCGACGAAGGAGCCGTACGCGGAGGCCGCCGGCACGCTGGCGAAGGCCTGCCACGCGGAGGGCCTGCTGGTCCTGACCTGCGGCACCTATGGCAACGTGCTGCGCTTCCTGCCGCCGCTGGTCATCGGCGAGGACCTGCTGAACGAGGGCCTCGACATCATCGAGAACGCGTTCGCGGGCATCTGAGGGCCGATCCGGCGCACGGTGTGAAGACTCTGTGGGGGGCCGATGGCGGGACGCGTGTCCTGCTGTCGGCCCCCCGCTTCCGTACCGTACGGTCGTCCCGGATGAGAGAAACCTCCGGGGCGGAGCCTCCCCGGACCCGCCCGCACCGTGCCGTCGCGCACACCGCCGGACCCTCGGGCTCCGGAACTCCTCACCGATCGGATGGCCGCCCGCCCCACACCCCCCGGGGCGCGCGGCAGCCCGGTCTGCCCGGCCGCCCCGGAACGCTCCTGCCCGTTCCCCGGCGGCCGGTCCTCTTCTTCTCCGCGTTCGTCGCCCTCGCCGTCGTGACCTGGCAAGTGCTCGTCCACGGCCCGCTGGTCGGGATCGACGAGCGGCTGTCCCGGGCCCTGCTGGACGCGGTCCCCCGCTCCCTGAGCGAGCGCGCCTCCGACCTCGGCAACCTGACGGTCGCCCTGCCGGTCCTGGCCTGTGCGATGGGGTACGCGGTGTGGCGCGGGCGCCGCGCCGCCGCCCTGCACGCGGGTCTGGCGATGGCCGTGGTGCCGCTCCTGGTGATCCCCCTGAAGGAGTGGACGGCGCGCCCGGGCCCCCTGGAGCCCTGGGCCCAGGGCTACTACCCCTCGGGGCACACGGCCACGGCGGCCGTCGCCTACTTCGGGGCGGCCTTCCTGGTCTCGGACCGCCTGGTCCCCGTCGCCGCCCTGTTGACGGCGGTGACGGGGACCGGACTGGTCCTGCGGGGCTTCCACTGGCCCTTGGACGTGTTCGCCAGCCTCTGCCTCTCGCTGCTGGTGCTGGGGGTCAGCTCCAGTCGTACGCGTCGAAGTTCCGGCTGAACCCCCACTGGTTGTAGCGGTCCCAGTTGATCGACCAGGTCATCAGGCCGCGCAGGGCCGGCCAGGTGCCGTGGGTCTGGTACGCGCCGCAGTTCTGCTTCCTGGTCAGGCAGTCCAGGGCCTTGTTCACCTCGGCCGGGCTGGTGTGGCCGTTGCCCGCCTGGGTGGAGGCGGGGAGGCCGATGGCGACCTGCTCGGGGCGGAGGGCCGGGAAGAAGCGGTCCGTGTTGCCGGCGACCGGGAAGCCCGTGAGGAGCATGTCGGTCATGGCGATGTGGAAGTCGGCGCCGCCCATCGAGTGGTACTGGTCGTCGAGGCCCATGATGGAGCCCGAGTTGTAGTCCTGGACGTGGAGCAGGGTCAGGTCGTCGCGCAGGGCGTGGATGACCGGGAGGTAGGCACCGGCGCGCGGGTCCTGGCCGCCCCAGGGGCCGGAGCCGTAGTACTGGTAGCCGAGCTGGACGAAGAAGGTCTCCGGCGCCATGGTCAGGACGAAGTCGGCGCCGTACGTGGCCTTGAGGGTCTTGACCGCCTGGATCAGGTTGACGATGACCGGGCTGGTCGGGTTCCGGAAGTCGGTGTCACCGGTCTGCAGCGACAGCGAGTGGCCCTCGAAGTCGATGTCCAGGCCGTCGAGGCCGTACTCGTCGATGATCTTCGAGACCGATGCGACGAAGGCGTCGCGGGCGGCGGTGGTGGCGAGTTGGACCTGTCCGTTCTGGCCGCCGATGGAGATGAGGACCTTCTTGCCCGCGGCCTGCTTGGCCTTGATCGCGGCCTTGAAGTCGGCGGCCGATTCGACGCCGGGGCATTCCGTCACGGGGCAGAGGCTGAAGCGGATGTCGCCCGAGGTGACCGACGTGGGTTCGCCGAAGGCGAGGTTGATGACGTCCCAGGAGTCGGGGACGTCCGCCATGCGGGTGTAGCCGGAGCCGTTGGCGAAGCTGGTGTGGAGGTAGCCGACCAGGGCGTGCGGGGGCAGTCCGCCGCCGCCTCCACCGCCGCCCGAGGTGGTCGTCGCGGTCACGGCGGTCGACTTCGGGGACTCGCCGGCGCTGTTGGCGGCGGTGACCTGGAAGGTGTACGGGGTGGAGGGCGCGAGCCCGGAGACGGTGGCCGAGGGCGCGGTGACCGTGAGGACCTTCGTGCCGCCCCGGTAGACGTGGTACGAGGTGGCTCCGGGGACGGCGGCCCAGCCGAGCGGTACGGAGGTGGAGGTCGGCGAGCCGGCCGTGAGGCCGGTGGGGGCGGCCGGAAGCTGGACCGGGTCGCCGCCGGGCCCGTAGAGGGAGAGGTCGTCGGCCTGGTAGGCGGGGGTGCCGTACCAACCGTGGGTGTAGATCGTGACGGCGGTGGTCGAGGCACCGGTGGTGAACGAGGTGGTCAGCCTCTGCCAGTCGGGCGCGGAGGGCGTCCAGGTGGAGACGTCGGTGGTGCCGGTGCCGGTGGCACCGAGGTAGACGTAGCTCCCGCGGACCCAACCGCTCAGCGTGTAACTGGAGTTCGGCTTGACGGTGATGGTCTGGGAGCAACGGGCGTTGTCGCTGCCGGCGGGAGTGGCCTGGAGGGCCTTGGTCCCGCCGTGGACGGGCGCGGTGACGGCGGTGCCGCTGCCCGCCGTGCAGGTCCAGCCGTCGAGGCCGGCCTCGAAGCCGCCGTTGCGGGCGAGTTCGGTGTCGGCGGCCTGGGCCGCGGGGGTGAGGGCGAGGAGTCCGCCGGCAGCGAGGGCGCCCGCCAACAGCAGGGTGAGGGGTCTGGTGCGGTCCACAACTGCCTCCGGGAGTGGGGGAATCGAGGTGGAGCGCGCCACAGCATGGTCCAGACCAATCAAGCGGTCAAGGCCTCCGCCCGGTTCGAGACCGGGGTCGGGGCCGGCCCGGAGCCGGCTCGACGCCCGGTTCAGGCACCACCCCCTCCCCCCTCACCCCTGGCCAGCCGGCCCGCCGCCTCGTGCATCGCCAGCTCCAGGAGCGAGGCGTCGGTGAGGGTGCCCAGACCGTCCGGCGCCACCAGCCAACGCACCCCGCCGGTCACCCGGCCCGGGTACGGGACGACGACCCAGGTTCCGACACCCGCACCGCGCACCCCGGTGCCCAGCCAGCGGGCCACGGTCCCCGGTGGGACGAAGAAGCCCATGCGGGCGTCCCCGAAGTCGGCCAGGACCGGACCCGGCCGGTCCACGAGCCGGGTCAGCACGTCGAGCGTGGGGTGACCGAGCTCCCCCGGCAGGATCAGTACGTCCCACCGCTTCCCGGCGGGCAACAGCACGACCCCGTGGGAGTTGCGCTCCCACTCCCACCGACAGGCGTCGGGATCCGGTGCGACCGAGGCAAGCCACGCCACCGCGGCCCTGACGCCAGAAGCCCCCGTACCAGTCATCGCGACGATCTCCTCTCCGTGTGGACTCGATGTCCACACGGAGAGAGGGGGTACGGGGGCTCCTCTTACGCGACTCCGACCACACGTCACCTGTGACGTGCGTCACAGGCAATCAGCTGTCGAAACCGAGGCCGAGCCGGTCCATGGCCTTCAGCCACAGGTTGCGCCGGCCGCCGTTCGCATCGGCACGGGCGAGCGACCACTTGGTGATCCCGATGCCGGCCCAGGCGACCGGCTCGGGCGGGAAGGGCAGCGGCTTGGAGCGGACCATCTCCAGGTCGGTGCGCTCGGTGCGCTCCCCCGCGAGCAGGTCCAACATCACGTCCCCGCCGAAGCGGGTGGCGCCGACGCCGAGGCCGGTGAACCCGGCCGCGTACGCCACCTTCCCCTGGTAGGCCGTACCGAAGAAGGCCGAGAAGCGCGAGCAGGTGTCGATCGCGCCGCCCCAGGCATGGCTGAAGCGGAGCCCCTCCAGCTGGGGGAAGCAGCGGAAGAAGTGCTCGGCGAGCTTGAGGTACGTCTCCGGCCGGTGGTCCATCTCGGCGCTGACCTTGCCGCCGTACGGATACACCGCGTCGTAGCCGCCCCACAGGATGCGGTGGTCGGTGGTGATCCGGAAGTAGTGGAACTGGTTGGCGGAGTCGCCGAGGCCCTGCCGGTTCTTCCAGCCGATCGAGGCGAGCTGCTCGGGGCTGAGCGGTTCGGTCATCAGGGCGTAGTCGTACACCGGGACGGTGTACGAACGGACGCGCTTGACCAGCGAGGGGAAGACGTTGGTGCCGAGTGCGACCCGACGGGCCAGCACCTTGCCGTACGGGGTGCGGACGCCCATGCCGGCGCCCACGGAGGCGAGCTGCAGACCGGGCGTGTTCTCGTAGATCCGCACCCCCAGGTCGAGGCAGGCCCGCTTCAGGCCCCAGGCCAGCTTGGCGGGGTGCAGCATGGCGACCCCCCGCCTGTCCCACAGCCCGCCGAGGAAGGTCGGGGAGTCGACCTCGGCCCGCACGGCGTCCCGGTCCAGGAGCTCCAGGCCGTCCGCGAGGCCGAGCCGCTCGGCCTCCTCGTACCACTCGTGCAGCTCGTCGACCTGGTAGGGCTCGGTGGCCACGTCGATCTCGCCGGTGCGCTCGAACTCGCAGTCCAGCGCGTAGCGCGCGACCGCCTCCTCGATGGCGTCGAGGTTGCGCTCGCCGAGCTGCTCCAGCTTCGACAGCTCACCCGGCCAGCGGGCGAGGCCGTTGCCGAAGCCGTGCGTGAGGGAGGCCGCGCAGAAGCCTCCGTTGCGGCCCGAGGCGGCCCAGCCCACCTCGCGGCCTTCGATCAGCACCACGTCCCGGGAGGGGTCGCGCTCCTTGGCGAGGAGCGCGGTCCACAGGCCGCTGTATCCGCCGCCGACCACGAGGAGGTCGCACTTCTCGGTGCCGGTGAGGGCGGGCAGGGCCCCGGGCTTGCCCGGGTCTTCCAGCCAGAAGGGGACGGGCTGGGCGTCGGAGAGAGATTGTGCAGCGAGACGCATGGCGACTGGGGCCATGGTTTCCAACTCCTTCGGTGCCTGACCGGGGTTCGGTCAGGCCGTTGCTGTCTTCTTGCGCCGGTTCGTGATGATCTGACCGGCCACGACCACCAGTACCGCAAGGACGAACATCGCGGTGCCGATGACGTTGATCTGAACGGGGGTTCCACGCTGCGCCGAGCCCCAGACGAACATGGGGAAGGTGACGGTGGAGCCCGCGTTGAAGTTGGTGATGATGAAGTCGTCGAACGAGAGCGCGAAGGCGAGCAGCCCGCCGGCGGCGATGCCGGGCGCGGCGATCGGCAGGGTCACGCGCAGGAAGGTCTGCGCGGGCCCCGCGTACAGGTCGCGCGCCGCCTCTTCGAGGCGCGGGTCCATCGACATGACCCGGGCCTTGACCGCCGTCACGACGAACGACAGGCAGAACATGATGTGGGCGATGAGGACCGTCCAGAAGCCCAGCTCGATCCCCATGTTGAGGAAGAGGGTGAGCAGCGAGGCGGCCATGACGACCTCGGGCATCGCCATCGGCAGGAAGATCAGCGAGTTGATCGCGCCGCGCGCCCGGAAGCGGTAGCGGACCAGCGCGAAGGCGATCATCGTGCCGAGGACGACCGAGCCGAGCGTCGCCCAGGCGGCGAGCTGGAGCGAGAGCGAGAGCGACTCGCACATGTCGGCGACGCCGCAGGGGTCCGTCCAGGCATCGAACGAGAACTCCTGCCAGGAGTAGTTGAAGCGCCCCTTCGGCTTGTTGAAGGAGAACGCCATCACGACGAGGTTGGGCAGGATCATGTACGCGAGCGTCAACAGGCCCGCGATGACGACGAGGTTCTTCCGCAGCCAGCGCATCAGACCAGGTCCTCCGTTCCGGCACGGCGGATGTACACGGTGACCATGCCCAGCACGATCGCCATCAGGATGAACGAGAGCGCAGCCGCCGTCGGGTAGTCGAGGACGCGCAGGAACTGCGACTGGATGACGCTGCCGACCATCTTGGTGTCGGTCGAGCCGAGCAGTTCGGCGTTGACGTAGTCACCGCTGGCCGGGATGAAGGTGAGCAGGGTCCCGGAGACGACGCCGGGCATCGACAACGGGAAGGTCACCTTGCGGAAGGTGGTCACCGGGGAGGCGTACAGGTCCTGGGCGGCCTCGTGCAGACGGCCGTCGATCCGCTCCAGGGAGGTGTAGAGGGGCAGGATCATGAAGGGGAGGAAGTTGTACGTGAGGCCGCAGATGACCGCCATCGGGGTGGCGAGGACGCGGTCGCCCGCGGTCCAGCCGAGCCAGCTGGTGACGTCCAGGACGTGCAGCGCGTTCAGCGCGTCGACCACGAGGCTGTCGTCGGCCAGGATCGTCTTCCACGCGAGCGTGCGGATGAGGAAGCTGGTGAAGAAGGGCGCGATGACGAGCACGAGCAGCACGTTGCGCCAGCGACCGGCCCGGAAGGCAATCAGGTACGCCAGCGGGTAGCCGAGCAGCAGACAGAGCAGGGTCGCGGTCCCGGCGTACAGCAGGGAGCGGACGAACTGCGGCCAGTACTCCTGGAAGGCCTCCCAGTAGGTCTGGAAGTGCCAGGTGACCTCGAAGCCCTGCTCCAGGGAGCCGGTCTGCACCGAGGTCGAGGCCTGGTAGACCAGCGGCAGCGCGAAGAAGACCAGCAGCCAGACGATGCCGGGCAGCAGCAGCCAGTAGGGGACGAGCCGCTTGCGGGTGGAAGGCTTGCGCAGAACCGGTTCTTCGACCGGTGCCGCGTCCGCCTTCGTCAGCGTGGGAGTGCTCATCCGGCGTCCTCCACCGTCTCCACGCCCGCGTCGATGTCCTGCGTCGCGTCGAGGCCGAAGGTGTGGGCCGGGTTCCAGTGCAGGACCACCTCGGCGCCGGGAACGAGGCGGGCGTCCCGCTCGATGTTCTGCTCGTAGACCTGGATCTCCTCACCGGCCGGCGAGTCCACCACGTACTGGGTGGAGACGCCGATGAAGGAGGAGTCGACGATCCGGCCGGTCACCCGGTTGCGGCCGTCGGCGATCTTCCCCGCGTCGTCGACGTGCGCGAGCGAGATCTTCTCCGGGCGGACGCCGAGGAGCACCGTGCCGCCCTGGCGGACGGCGGAGGCGCAGCGGTCGCCCGGGACCTTCAGCTTGCCGCCGCCCGCGGTCACGACGACGTCGGTCCCGGTCTCCAGGACCTCGGCCGTGATCAGGTTGGAGGTGCCGAGGAAGTTGGCGACGAACGTGGTCTGCGGGTTCTCGTAGAGGTCGGCGGGGGCACCGAGCTGCTCCACCCGACCGCCGTTCATCACCGCGACCTGGTCGGCCATCGTCATGGCCTCCTCCTGGTCGTGGGTGACGTGCACGAAGGTGATGCCGACCTCGGTCTGGATCCGCTTGAGCTCCAGCTGCATCTGGCGGCGCAGCTTGAGGTCGAGGGCGCCGAGCGGCTCGTCGAGGAGGAGCACCTGCGGGTGGTTGATGAGCGCGCGGGCCACGGCGACGCGCTGCTGCTGGCCGCCGGAGAGCTGGTGCGGCTTGTGACGGGCCTTGTCGCCGAGCTGGACGAGCTCCAGCATGTCGTCGACCTGCTTCTTCACCGACTTGATGCCGCGCCGGCGGAGACCGAAGGCGATGTTCTCGGAGATGTCCATGTGCGGGAAGAGCGCATAGGACTGGAAGACGGTGTTGACCGGCCGCTTGTACGGCGGGAGGTCGGTGACGTCGGTGTCGCCGAGGAAGACGGAACCGGTGGTCGGGTCCTCCAGGCCGGCGATCATGCGCAGCGTGGTGGTCTTTCCGCAGCCGGAGGCGCCGAGCAGGGCGAAGAAGGAGCCCTGCGGGACGGTCAGGTCGAGCGGGTGGACGGCGGTGAACGAGCCGTACGTCTTGCTGATCCCGGTGAGACGGACGTCGCCGCCGGTGTTCTTGTCAGTCATGGGTTGCGGTCCCAGGGGAGTGAGAGAGGTGGACGAGGCCGGACTCAGGCGCCGATGAGCTTGGCGAACTTCTCCTCGTACGCCGTCTCCTCCTCGCTGCTGAGCGAGCGGAAGGCGTGGGACTTCGCGGCCATGGCCTTGTCCGGGAGGATCAGCGTGTTGTCGGCGAGCTCGGGGTCGATCTTGGCGAGCTCGTCCTTCACCCCGTCGACGGGGCAGACGTAGTTGATGTACGCGGCGAGCTGGGCGGCGACGGGAAGCTCGTAGTAGTAGTCGATGAGCTTCTCGGCGTTGGTCTTGTGCCGGGACTGCGCGGGGACCAGCAGGTTGTCGCTGGACGTGATGTATCCGGCGGACGGAACGGCGAACCTGATGTCCGGGTTGTCCGCCTGGAGCTGGATGACGTCGCCGGCCCAGGCGAGACAGGCGGCGATGTCGCCCTTGTCCAGGTCGGAGGTGTAGTCGTTGCCGGTGAAGCGACGGATCTGCTTCTTGTCGACGCCCTTCTGGAGGCGCCCGATCGCCGTGTCGAAGTCGGCGTCCGTGAAGTTCCCGGGGTCCTTGCCCATGTCGAGCAGGGTCATGCCGACGGAGTCGCGCATCTCCGTGAGGAAGCCGACCCGGCCCTTGAGCGCGGGGTCGTCGAGGAGCTGGGTGACCGAGTCGACCTTCTTGCCGCCGGTCGCCTTGACGTTGTACGCGATGACGGTGGAGATGCCCGTCCACGGGTACGAGTAGGACCGGCCCGGGTCCCAGTCGGGGCGGCGGAACTGCGGGGACAGGTTCGCGTAGGCGTTGGGGAGGTTGGCCGGGTCGAGCTTCTGCGCCCAGCCGAGCCGGATGATGCGGGCGGCCAGCCAGTCGGTGACGCAGATCAGGTCGCGGCCGGTGTCCTGGCCGGCCGCGAGCTGCGGCTTGATCTTGCCGAAGAACTCGACGTTGTCGTTGATGTCCTCGGTGTACTTGACCTTGATCCCGGTGCGTTTGGCGAACTCCTCCAGGGTCGGGCGGGACTTCCCGTCCTCGCTGACGTCCATGTACTCGGTCCAGTTGGAGAAGGCGAGGCTCTTCTCCTTGGCCGAGACGTCGATGGACGCGGGCCCCTCGCCCTCCCGCTTGGCCGGCGGGATGCCACAGGCGCTCAGACCGGCGAGTCCGCCGATCACGAGCGCACCGGCGCCGCCCGCGCGCAGCATCGAACGGCGGCTGAGGGCGCCCCGGCCACTCGTCATGCTGCGCCGCATCGCCGCCAACTGCGCGGCGGACAGGCTGTCGGGCTCGTACTGCTCCATGCGCTGTGCCCTTTCGGGATGGTTGCGCCGCTGGTCGGGCGGCGGTGTCGGCTATCGGTCCCCGAAGATCGTGCGGTGCCAGTCCTTCTCGGCGACCGCGGTGTTGTCGAACATCACGTGCTTGACCTGGGTGTACTCCTCGAAGGAGTACACCGACATGTCCTTTCCGTATCCAGAGGCCTTGGTGCCGCCGTGGGGCATCTCACTGATGATCGGAATGTGGTCGTTGACCCACACGCACCCGGCCTTGATCTCCCTCGTGGCGCGGTTGGCCCGGTACACATCGCGGCTCCAGGCGGAGGCGGCGAGGCCGTAGGGGGTGTCGTTGGCCAGTCGAATGCCCTCGTCATCGCTGTCGAAGGGCAGGGCCACCAGAACCGGACCGAAGATCTCCGACTGCACGACCTCACTGTCCTGCGCGGCGTCGACGATCAGGGTGGGACGGTAGTACGCGCCGTTCTCAAGCTCTCCACCAGGGGCTTCGCCTCCGGTGACGACCCTGGCGTAGCCGCGGGCGCGCTCGACGAAGCCGGCGACGGCGTCGCGGTGGCGGTGACTGACCAGCGGACCGAGGTCGGTGCCCGACTCGAAGGGGTCTCCGACCCGGACGGTCTCCATGAGCTCGGCGACCCGGGCGACGAAGGCGTCGTAGAGCGGGCGCTGGACGTAGGCGCGGGTCGCCGCGGTGCAGTCCTGGCCGCTGTTGATGAGGGAGGCCGCCACCGCGCCCTGGGCGGCGGCCTCCAGGTCGGCGTCGTCGAAGACGAGGAAGGGGGCCTTGCCGCCGAGTTCGAGGTGGAGCCGCTTCACGGTGGCGGTGGCGACCTCGGCGACCCGCTTGCCGACCGGGGTGGAGCCGGTGAAGGAGGTCATGACGACGTCGGGGTGGCCGACGAGGTGCTCACCGACGACCCGCCCGGAGCCGCTGACGATGTTGATCACACCGTCCGGAATACCCGCTTCCTTCGCCGCCTGCGCGAACATCAAGGAGGTCAGCGGGGTGAGCTCGGCCGGCTTGAGGACGATCGTGTTGCCGGCGGCGATCGCCGGGAGGATCTTCCAGGCGGCCATCTGGAGCGGATAGTTCCAGGGAGCGATGGAACCCACCACGCCGATCGGCTCGCGCCGGACGTACGAGGTGTGGTCACCGCTGTACTCGGCGGCCGACTGGCCCTGGAGGTGGCGGGCGGCCCCTGCGAAGAAGGCCGTGTTGTCGATCGTGCCGGGCACGTCGAACTCAGTGGTCAGCTTCAGGGGCTTGCCGCACTGGAGCGACTCGACCTCGGCGATGTCCTGGGCCCACTCGGCGAGCACGCCGGCGAGCCGGTGCAGCGCGTCGGAGCGCTCGCCCGGGGTGGCCGCGGCCCAGCCCGGGAAGGCCGCCTTGGCGGCGGCCACCGCCTCGTCGACGTCTGCGGTGGAGGCGAGCACGTACGTGTACACGCTCTCGCCCGTCGCCGGGTCGATCACGCTGTGTGACCGGTCCGAGGTTCCCGCGCGGAGCCTTCCGCCGATGTACTGCGCGCCGTCCGCGAAGCGGTCCGTCACCTGGAAGCGGTTGCCCATGACGCTCTCCGTTGTCCCAGCTCGAATTGAGTGCCGATCCTGACAGAGGGACGGCCCGCCAACAAGTGATTCCGTTGTTGCCTTTTGGTTACGCGACGGAATCGGTCGACCATGTGTCGAGGCGGCCGGAAAATCTCCGTACGGAGTGTCCGTGGCGCATGCCAGACTCGCATGCATGAGCAAGATCGAAGAGCTGACGCAGCAGGTCAACAGGGGTGACCGGGTGAAGTGGCTGCACTTCTGGGGGCACCGGCCCCACCCGGAGGGACGGCTCTCGGCCAGCTGCCTGAGCCAGTGGTGGCCCGCCCCCTTCACCGTGGACGGCGTGACCTACGCGACCGCCGAACACTGGATGATGGCGGCCAAGGCACGGCTCTTCCTGGACGCCGAAGCGGAGCGGGCGGCGGTGGAAGCCCGCACGCCCGCGGAGGCCAAGAAGGCGGGGCGACTGGTGCGGGGATTCGACGAGGCCCTCTGGGAGCGGGAGCGCTTCGAGATCGTCGTCACCGGCAGCGTCCACAAGTTCTCCTCGGACGAGGCGCTGCGCGCGTACCTCCTGGGGACGGGCGAGCGGGTCCTGGTCGAGGCCAGTCCGCTCGACCGCATCTGGGGCATCGGGCTCGCCGCGGACGCCCCGGGGGCCGGTGACCCGGCCCGCTGGCGGGGCCTCAACCTCCTGGGTTTCGCCCTGATGGAGGCACGGGACCGGCTCCGGGCCGTCTGATGCAGGAGGGCCCCGCACCGAGAACGGATGCCGTTGGTTAATTCGGGGCCTGGCGTGACGTCGGCCTTCAAGACTCGGTTGTGGTCTTGAAGGCCGGCGTTGTCGTATGGGGTGGGTGC
>NZ_JBHYMF010000099.1:0-25980 GCF_042742855.1 Streptomyces sp. NPDC058877
GGGCCGGGCGGATGCCCGGCCCCTCCCGTCGTGCGGCGGTCCGATCGCGTTGCGCACGGGCCCTGCCCGGCGACCCTCCCCTGGTTCCGCCGGGCGTCCCCCGAGCCCGTGTGCTCCCCCGTCGACCGGACCCCTCCGGTCGGCCCCGGCAGCTCCCCCGAAGTCGCCGCCGTGGCCGTTCCCCGTCGGGAGTGGCTTAGTTGGCCGGCTCGGTGGTGGCGTGCATGTTGCCGTTCGGGACCGCGTCGGCGCTGCCGTCGATCGGCTCGGTGGTGGCGTGCATGTTGCCGTTGATGCCGAGCTTCTCGGCCACCGAGTCGGTGAGCGGAGCGCCCGTGGCGTGCATGTTCTTGCTGACGATCTCCTCGCCCGTGGCGTGCGTGTTCGTCGGCTTGACCGCGGGCGCGGTCGGGTCCAGGTCGGCCATGTGGATCAACTCCCGTGATGACTTCGGATGGGGCGAGTGGGCCCGTCCGGTCGTTCCCCCGTGGACAACCGGGGGCCCACTCGGAGCCGTTCACCCTAGTGCGACGGTGTGACGGCCGTACCATCGACCCGTCCGTCCCCCGAAGCGGCGGATCGATGTGAGAAGACTGCCGCACGGCCATAAACGAACGATGAACGCGCAGCTCACCGGTCAGGCCGCGGCGGTCTCCAGGAGCAGGGCCCGCACCTCGGACTCCTCCGGCGAGCCCAGGTCCGCGAAGATGCCGAGGGCCTCCTTCCAGCAGACCTGGGCCCGTCCGTGCTGCCCGATGCCGGAGAGGGCGCGTCCCAGCACGACCAGGACCTGTCCGCGGCGCCATTCGCCGCCCACTCCCCGGAGGACGACCAGCGCCGTCTCCGCGTTCGACGCGGCCTGGGCGTACCGGTGGGCGGCGATGTCCACCTCGGCGATCCTGAAGAGGGACATACCCTCCCAAAGGCGCTGTCTGCTGTCCCGGAACACTCCGAGGGCCTCGCTCAGCCGTGCCGTGGCCTCGGCCAGGCGGCCGCTCTGGGTCAGTGCGAGTCCCAGGGCGTAGCGGCCGTTGGCGCCCTTGAGGGCGTGCCCCATGGCGTCGTACATGTCGGTTCCCCGACGGGCCAGTTCGACGGCGATGTCCGTCTGGCCCATGGCCAGGTGGATCCTGGACAGGTTGCACAGTGCGCTGGCCTCGCCGGCGGCGTCGTCGCAGGCGCGGAAGGAGGCCGTGGCCTGGGCGAGGAAGCGTTCCCCGTCGGCGTTGCGCCCCTGGTAGAGGGCCATGATGCCCAGGGCGTTGGCCGCCCAGCACAGCGGCAGGTCGTCGCCGGTCGCGGAGGCGAGGTCCATCGACTCGTGGGCGTGGCCGTCGGCCTCGTCGAAGCGGCCCGACACGTGCTGGACGTACGCCAGGGTCAGCGCCGCGCGTCCCTCCGCGCGGACGTCGCCCGCCGTGCCGGCCGCCTCCCGCAGGACCGTGGCGACCGCCTCGTACTCCTTCGAGTTGGTGCCCGACTCCGCCAGGTCCAGCGAGGCCCAGAGCAGGTCCACGCCCCGGCGCAGGGTGCTCGGGGAGGAGGCCGACTGGCGGACCGTGGCCAGCAGGCAGTTCGCCTCGGCGTACAGCCAGTCCTGGGCTTCGTGGCGGTCGGTGAAGGCGAGCCCTTCGTAGGCCGTGGCCTCCAGGTGGTCCACCAGGCGGTCGCCGGGGCGTTCGATCGCGTACACCCGGGCCGCCGTCGACAGGTAGAAGTCCAGGAGCCGGGAGAGCGCGGCCTCCTTCTCCGACGGGGGCTGTTCGTCGCGGTCCGCGCAGGCACGCGCGTAGAGGCGGACGAGGTCGTGGTAGCGGTAGCGGCCGGGGGCGGCGGACTCGACGAGGGAGGTGTCGACCAGGGCTTCCAGGAGGTCCTCGGTGTCCCGGGGCGGCAGGTCGAGCACGGCCGCCGCGGCGGCGAGGGAGACGTCCGGTCCGTCGGCGAGGCCGAGCAGCCGGAAGGCGCGGGCCTGGGCCGGTTCCAGTTGGCCGTAGCCGAGTTCGAAGGTGGCCTTGACGGCGAGGTCGCCGGCCTGGAGCTCGTCGAGGCGGCGCCGCTCGTCCGCCAGTTTGGCGGCGAGGACCGAGACCGTCCAGGTGCGGCGGGCGGCGAGGCGGGACGCGGCGATGCGGATGGCCAGGGGGAGGAAGCCGCAGGCCGCGACCACGTCGAGGGCGGCTTCCCGTTCGGACTGGACGCGCTCCTCGCCCACGATCCGGGTGAACAGTTGGAGCGCCTCCTCCGGGGACATCACGTCCAGGTCCACCAGGTGCGCGCCGGCCAGGTCGACCATGCGGATGCGGCTGGTGACCAGGGCCGCGCAGCCCGCCGTGCCGGGGAGCAGGGGGCGGATCTGGGCGGCGTCCCGGGCGTTGTCCAGGAGGACCAGGACGCGGCGGCCGTCGAGGGTCGAGCGGTAGAGCGCGGCCCGGTCGTCGAGGGAGTCGGGGACGGCCGTGTCGGGGACGCCGAGGGCGCGGAGGAAGGAGCCGAGGACGGTCTCGGGCGCGACGGCGCGGGAGCCGGCGCCCTGGAGGTCCACGTACAGCTGGCCGTCCGGGAAGTGCGGGCGGGCCTCGTGGGCGACGTGCACCGCGAGCGTGGTCTTGCCGACGCCGCCGATGCCCGCGAGGGCCGATACCGCCATGACGGAGCCTTCGGCGCTCGACAGGAGTGCGCCCAGTTCCCGGACGAACGAGGTGCGGCCGGTGAAGTCCGGCACGGTCGCGGGGAGTTGTGCGGGGCGGGCGACGGGGGCGGCTGCCGGGGCCGGTTCCTCCACCGGTCGGGCGAGCTCGCTGTCGGCGCGGAGGATGCGCTGTTGGAGCCGGGACAGTTCGGGGGTGGGGTCGACGCCCAGCTCGTCGGCGAGGAGCCGGCGGGTGTCGGCGTACACGGCGAGGGCTTCGGCCTGTCGCCCGCCGCGGTAGAGGGCGAGCATCAGCAGCTCGCGCAGGCGTTCCCGCAGGGGGTGTGCGGCGGTGAGCGAGGTCAGTTCGGAGACGGCCTCGGCGTGCGCACCGATCTCCAGGTCGATGTCCAGGCGGCTTTCGAGGAGGGTGAGCCGCCATTCCTCCAGACGGGTCCGCTGGGTTTCGGCATGGGGGCCGGGCACGGAGGCCAGGACCTCGCCGTCCCACAGGTCGAGGGCCTCGGCGAGCCGTGCGCGGGCGGCCGTGCGGTCGCCGCCCGCGCGGAGCTTCTCCGCCTCCGCGGCGAGTTCTTGGGCCGTGGTGACGTCGAGTGCGGTGGTGCGCAGCGCGTAGCCGCCGGACTCGCTGACGAGGACCTGGGGGCCCAGGGCCTTGCGGAGCCGGGAGGCGTAGGTGCGGACCGCGGCGAGGGCCTGCGAGGGCGGCTCTTCGCCCCAGAGCGCGTCGATCAGTTCGGCTGCGGTGGCGGTGCGTCCGCCGCGCAGCAGCAGGGCGGCGAGCAGGGCGCGCTGCTGGGGCGAGCCGGTGGGCACGGGTTCGTCGTCGCGCCAGGCGCGGACGGGGCCGAGCACGCCGAAGCGGAGCCCGGCGCCGGCCGGTGGTGGCCCGGTGCGGGCGGTGTCCACGGCGCCGTCCGCACCGGTGCCCCGTCGTCCGCCGGTGGTGTCCGTCGTTCGGCGCGTCCGCTGTGCGGGTACGCCCGGTTCGGCCGTGGCGTCGTTCTCGCCCGGGAACCGCGCCGGAACTCGCGGCCCGTTCTCACGGTCCATAGCTCCCCCTGCCCCTACCGCTGGTTTCGCCCAGCACAGTCTGCCTTGTCCGGAGGCGGTCCGTCAGCATCGGGTCGAAGGGGGCGGGGGCGTTCTGCCCCGCAATAGCTGACGGACCGTCAGATCGACGCTACCGTGAAGTCCATGGAGACCTTCCCGAAGATCATCTCGGTGGACGACCACACCGTGGAGCCCCCGCACGTCTGGCAGGACCGGCTCCCGTCCCGGTATCGCGGCACCGGTCCCCGGATCGTCCGCGCTCCGCTGAAGGAAATGACCTTCCTCGGCGGGAAGTTCGCCCCGGTGATGGGCGCCGAGGGGGACGACGGACCGATCGGCGACTGGTGGGTGTACGAGGACCTGCACCGGCCCCTCACCCGGCTCGACACCGCCGTCGGCTACGACCGGGACGAGATACGCCTCGAAGTCATCACCTACGAGCAGATGCGGCCCGGCTCCCACTCCGTCCCCGAGCGGCTCGCCGACATGGACGTCAACCACGTCCAGTCCGCGCTCTGCTTCCCGACCTTCCCCCGTTTCTGCGGGCAGACCTTCACCGAGGCGTCCGACCGGGAGCTCGGGCTCCTCTGCGTCCGGGCCTACAACGACTGGATGGTCGAGGAGTGGTGCGGGCCCGAGGCGCGGGGACGGCTGATCCCGCTCACGCTCATCCCGCTCTGGGACCCGCGGCTCGCCGCGGCGGAGGTCCGCCGGAACGCCGCGCGGGGGGTCCGGGCGGTCGCCTTCTCCGAGATCCCGCCGCACCTCGGGCTTCCCTCGGTCCACACGGACCACTGGGACCCCTTCTTCCGGGCCTGCGACGAGACCGGCACGGTCATCGCCATGCACATCGGCTCGTCCAGTCGGATGCCGTCCACCTCGGCCGACGCCCCGCCGGCCGTCGGCTCCACGATCACCTTCGCCAACTGCTGCTTCTCGATGGTCGACTGGCTGATGAGCGGCACCTTCGAGCGCTTCCCGAACGTGCGGATCATGTATGCCGAGGGGCAGATCGGTTGGATCCCGTACATCCTGGAGCGCGCCGACGTCGTCTGGGAGGAGAACCGGGCCTGGGGCGGGGTCGCCGACAAGGTGACCCGTCCGCCGTCCGAGCTCTTCGCGGAGCACGTCTTCGGCTGCTTCTTCGACGACGCCTTCGGGCTCCGCAACCTCGATGCGATCGGCACGGCGAACGTCCTGTACGAGACGGACTATCCGCACTCGGACTCCACCTGGCCCCGGTCGAAGGAGGTCGGCGAGGCCCAGATGGGCCACCTGGCCCCGGACGTCGTGGAGCGGATCGTGCGCGGGAACGCGATCGACCTGCTCGGGCTGACCCCGGAGGGCCTCTGGGTGCCGTGAGCCGTGCCGTGAGTGGTGCCGGGGGTCGCGCCAGGGGCCGTGTCGGGGTCGCGCCGGGGGCCGTGGCATGAGTGGCGTCGTGCGGGGTGTCGGAGCGGTGCTGCGGGCGGCGCCGCGGACGGATTCCTTCCCGGTGGTCCCGGTGATCCGTGCCCGCCACCCCCTTGCCTGATGGTGCGTCAGGCACGAGCATGGCCGGACTCGCTCGTGTGACGGTTCGTCAGATATGGGGGTCTCCATGGTGGTCTACGGGATGCAGCTGCCGGTCCAGTCGCAGAGCACCCTCTACGCCGAGGCCTGGGAGGCGACCGCGGGCCCGGCCGATCTGCTCGCCGTGGCCCGGGCCGCCGAGGCCCACGGCTTCGACTACCTCGCCGGCTGCGACCACGTCGCCATCCCGCGCCGGCTCGCCGGTCCGATGTCCACCGTCTGGTACGACCCGGTGGCCACCCTCTCCTTCCTGGCCGCCGCCACCGAGCGGGTCCGGCTCCTCGCGCACGTCGCCGTCGTCGGCCTGCGGCACCCGCTCGTCACGGCCAAGGCGTACGCGACGCTCGACCACCTCTCCGGGGGGCGCCTCGTCCTCGGGGTCGGCGCCGGGCACGTCCAGGAGGAGTTCGAGGCGCTCGGCGTGGACTTCGCGCGCCGCGGCGCCGTGCTCGACGAGACGATCGACGCACTGCGGGCGGCCCTGGGGCCCGAGGAGTATCCGGAGCACACCGGAGAGCGCTTCTCCTTCAAGGACCTCGGCCAGCTGCCCCGGCCCGCGCAGGAGCGGGTGCCGCTCTGGGTGGGCGGTTCCTCGCCGGCCGCCCTGCGCCGGGCCGCACTCAAGGGGGACGGCTGGCTGCCGCAGGGCGACCCGCGGGAGGAGCTCGCCGCACGGATCCAGCGGTTGCTCCGGCTCCGGGCCGGGGCGGGGATCGCGGAGCCGGTCACGGTCGGAGCGATCACCGAACCGCTCTACGTCGGCGCGCCCGGCTGGGAGGTCGGCCGACGCACCCTGAGCGGCCGTCCGGAGGAGCTCGCCGCCTCCCTGCGGGCCTACGGGGAGATGGGCGTGCACCAGATCCAGGTCCGCTTCCGGTCCCGGAGCCGGGACGAGCTCATCGACCAGATGGCGGCCTTCGGTGCGGAGGTCGCCCCCCATCTGAACTGAGGGACGTGGCAGGCATGGGAAAGCTCGACGGGCGGGTCGTCCTCATCACCGGCGCGGCGCGCGGGCAGGGCGAGCAGGAGGCCAGGCTGTTCGTCGCCGAGGGGGCGAAGGTGCTCCTCGGGGACGTGCTGGACGGGCCCGGGGAGGCGCTCGCGAAGGAGCTGGGGGAGGACCGGGCCGCGTACGTCCACCTGGACGTGACGAGCGAGGACGACTGGGCGGCGGCCGCGGCTGCGGTCACGGAGCGGTTCGGGAAGGTCGACGGGCTGGTCAACAACGCGGGCGTCCTCCGCTTCAACGCACTGCTCGCGACGCCGCTGGACGAGTTCCTGACGGTCGTCTCGGTCAACCAGACCGGCTGCTTCCTGGGCATCCGCGCGATCGCCCCCGAGATCGCGGAGGCCGGCGGCGGGACGATCGTCAACACCGCCTCGTGCACCGGCGTCACGGGCATGGCGGGCGTCGGCGCCTATGCGGCGAGCAAGCACGCGGTCCTCGGCCTCACCCGGGTCGCGGCCCTGGAGCTGGCCGCGCGCAACATCCGGGTGAACGCGGTCTGCCCCGGGGCGATCGACACCGCGATGAGCAACCCGGAGGGCGTGGACCCGGCGGCCACGGCCGAGCTGTACCGGAGGTCGGTCCCGCTCGGTCGGGCCGGGCGGCCGGAGGAGGTGGCGGCCCTCGTGCTGTTCCTGACCGGAGGGGACTCGGCGTACGTCACGGGGCAGCCGTTCGTGATCGACGGCGGCTGGCTGGCCGGCGTGAGCCCTTCCTGAGGGAAATCTCTGACGACTCGTCAGGTATTGACGCACCCCCCGTGCGGTGCGACAGTCGGGCACATCAAAGATCTGACGGTTCGTCAGAAACGA
Source organism: Streptomyces sp. NPDC058877 (assembly GCF_042742855.1). Classification (NCBI taxonomy): domain Bacteria; kingdom Bacillati; phylum Actinomycetota; class Actinomycetes; order Kitasatosporales; family Streptomycetaceae; genus Streptomyces; species Streptomyces sp. NPDC058877. The sequence goes on from NZ_JBHYMF010000099.1 coordinate 7,097, forward strand.
TGAGGACGGTGAACCCCCTTGGAATTCGGGATCTTCGTACAGGGATACGTCGGCAAGCGCGCCGAGACCGATCCCGAAGCCGAGCACAAGGCCCTCATGGAGGAGACCGAGTACGTCATCCAGGCGGACGCGTCCGGGTTCAAGTACGCCTGGGCCTCCGAGCACCACTTCCTGGAGGAGTACTCGCACCTCTCCGCGAACGACGTCTACCTCGGCTACCTCGCCCACGCCACCGAGCGGATCCACCTCGGCTCCGGCATCTTCAACCCCCTCGCCCCCGTCAACCACCCGGTGAAGGTCGCCGAGAAGGTCGCCATGCTCGACCACCTCTCCGGCGGACGCTTCGAGTTCGGCTCCGGGCGCGGTGCGGGCTCCCACGAGATCCTCGGGTTCATGCCGGGCATCACCGACATGAACCACACCAAGGAGATCTGGGAAGAGACCATCGCCGAGTTCCCCAAGATGTGGCTCCAGGACGAGTACGTCGGCTTCCAGGGCAAGCACTGGTCGCTGCCGCCCCGCAAGGTCCTCCCCAAGCCGTACGGCGGGTCCCACCCCGCCATGTGGTACGCGGCCGGTTCACCGGGCTCGTACGCCATGGCCGGCCGGATGGGCCTCGGCGTCCTCGGCTTCAGCGTCCAGAAGGTCTCCGACATGGAGTGGGTCGTCGAGTCCTACAAGAACGCGATCAAGGAGGCCAGGCCGGTCGGCGACTTCGTCAACGACAACGTGATGGTCACCTCGACGGCCATCTGCGCGGAGACCCACGAGAAGGCGGTCGAGATCGCCGTGGGCGGCGGGCTCAACTACCTGCAGTCGCTCCTCTTCCGCTACCACGACACCTTCCCGCGGCCCGAGGGCATCCCCGAATGGCCCGAACTCCTGCCGGAGTACTCCGCCGAGATCATCGAACTCCTCATCCAGGAGGAACTGATGATCTGCGGCGACCCCTCCGAGGTCCTCGCCCAGTGCAAGCGGTGGGAGCAGGCCGGCGCCGACCAACTGTCCTTCGGGTTGCCCATCGGCATCTCCTACGAGGACACGATGAACTCGATCAAGCTGATCGGCGAGCACGTGATCCCGGAGATCGACACGGACCCGGTCCACCGCACCACCCGCATGCGCCGGTCCGCAGGCTCCTGACGGGACGCCCCCGCCCGGGGCGGACGGAAGCCGACCGGGGCGGAAGGGCCCGCCACCGGCGGGCACCGACACAGACGCGGGGCGGCGTCTTCCCGGATCGCCGCCCCGTACCGGCCCCGGCCGGCGGCCGTTCCGCGGCGGCCCCGGTCCGGGGCACACCCACGTCCCCGCGCAGAGAGGACCGTCATGCTCGACCACCTGATCAAGGGCGCCACCGTCGTGGACGGCACCGGCGCCCCCGCCCGCACCGCCGACGTGGGGATGCGCGACGGGCGGATCGTGCTCGCCGTCGCCGGTGAGGAGGCCCGCACCACCGAGGACGCCACCGGCCTCGTCCTCGCCCCCGGCTTCGTCGACCCGCACACCCACTACGACGCCCAACTGTTCTGGGACCCGTACGCCACCCCGTCCATGAACCACGGCGTCACCACCGTCGCCGGCGGCAACTGCGGCTTCACCCTCGCCCCCCTCCACCCCGACCGGCCCGAGGACGCCGACTACACCCGCCGGATGATGGCGAAGGTCGAGGGCATGGCCCTCAAGGCCCTCGAAGAGGGCGTCGACTGGAGCTGGTCCTCCTTCGCCGAGTACCTCGACGCCCTCGACGGGCGGATCGCCGTCAACGCCGGCTTCATGGTCGGCCACTGCGCCCTCCGCCGGTACGTGATGGGCCCGGACGCCGTCGGCGGACGGCCCACCCCCGAGCAACTGGCACGGATGGTCGCCCTGCTCAAGGAGGCCATGGAGGCGGGGGCCTGGGGCCTCTCCACCACCCAGTCCGCCACCCACTCCGACGGCGACGGGGCCCCCGTCGCCTCCCGGCACGCCACCCCCGCCGAACTGATCGCCCTGTCGAAGGCCGTCGGCGAGCACGAGGGCACCCAACTGGAGGCCATCCTCGCGGGCTGCCTCGACCAGTTCTCCGACGAGGAGATCGAGCTCTTCGTCGAGATGACCGCCGCCGCCGGGCGCCCCCTCAACTGGAACGTCCTCACCATCGACGCGGCCGTCCCCGAGCGCGTCCCGCGCCAGCTCACCGCCTCCGAACGGGCCCGCAAGTCCGGCGGCCGGATCGTCGCCCTCACCATGCCGATCCTCACCCCCATGAACATGTCCCTCGGCACCTTCTGCGCGCTCAACCTCATCCCCGGCTGGGGGGAGGTCCTGGCCCTGCCCGTGCCCGAGCGGATCCGGAAGCTGCGCGACCCGGCCGTGCGGGCCGAGATGCTGCGCCGCGCCGACTCCAAGGAGGCCGGGGTCTTCCGGCGGCTCGCGCACTTCGGCCGGTACGTCATCGGCGACACGTACAGCGCGGAGAACGAGGGGCTCACCGGCCGGGTCGTCCGCGACATCGCCGCCGAGCGCGGCCAGGACCCCTTCCAGGCCCTCGTCGAGATCTGCGCCAACGACGACCTGCGAACCGTCCTGTGGCCGATGCCCACCGACAACGACCCGGCCTCCTGGGCGCTGCGCCGGGAGACCTGGGAGCACGAGGACGTCCTGCTCGGCGGCTCGGACGCGGGCGCCCACCTGGACCGGATGTGCGGGGCCCCCTACACGACCCGCTTCCTCGGGGACTGTCTGCGCGGTCGGAAGCTCGTCCCGCTGGAACGCGCGGTGCGGATGCTGAGCGACGACCCGGCCCGGCTCTTCGGGCTCCGCGGGCGGGGCCGGATCGCCGAGGGCTTCCACGCCGACCTGGTCCTCTTCGATCCGGAGCGGATCGACGCCGGTCCGGCGACCCTCGTCCACGACCTGCCGGGGAACAGCCCCCGGCTCGACTCGCGCGCCGTCGGGATCGTCTCGGTGCGGGTCAACGGGGTGGAGACGGTGCGCGACGACCGGGTGACCGGCGCCGTACCGGGCCGGGTGCTGCGCTCCGGCCGCGACACCAGGACGGTGAGCACCCGGTGAGGACCGAGAAGCTCTTCATCGGCGGCGCGTGGGTCGAGCCGGACGGAGGCCACTACGAGGTGATCGACCCGGCCTCCGAGGAAGTCGTCGGCCTGGCCCCGGAGGCCTCCCGGGCCCAGGTGCACCAGGCCGCCGCCGTCGCCCGGGAGGCCTTCGCGAGCTGGTCCCGCACCACGCCGGCGGAGCGGGCCGCGATCCTGGACCGGGCCGCCGACCTGATGGCCCGGGACGCCGAGGCCCACGCGCTGCTCGCGCGCTCCGAGACCGGCGCGACGACCGGCACCGCCCGCGGGATGCAGGTCGCGGTCGGCGCCGCCCGCTTCCGGCGGTACGCGCGGGGCGCCCTGGAGCCGGTCGAGCAGGCGCTGCCCCCGCAGATCAACGAAGCCGGGCCGATGGGGAAGGCCGGGGTGTTCGGTGCGGTGGCGGTGCGGCGCCCGGTCGGTGTCGTCACCTGCATCACCTCCTACAACAACCCCTGGGCCAATCCGGCGGGCAAGATCGCCCCGGCGCTCGCGATGGGCAACACGGTCCTGGTGAAGCCGGCCCCGCAGGACCCGCTCTCGGTGTACGCGATGACCCGGGCCCTGGCGGAGGCCGGCGTCCCGGCGGGCGTGGTGAACGTCGTCACCGGCTCCGCCCGGGAGGTCGGGGAGGCGGCCGTCGACTCCCCGGACGTCGACATGGTCTCCTTCACCGGCTCCACGGCGGTCGGGCAGGCGATCGGCGAGGTCTGCGGACGGTCGTTGAAGCGGCAGCTGATGGAGCTGGGCGGGAAGGGCGCCGCGCTCGTCTTCGACGACGCCGACCTGGACGCGGCGGTGGGCGGCATCGGGACGACCTTCGCCTTCTACAGCGGCCAGATCTGCACGGCCCCGACCCGGGTGCTCGCGCAGCGCGGGATCTACGAGCGGCTGCTGGAGAAGCTGACCGGCTACCTGTCCTTCATGAAGGTGGGGCATCCGGCGGAGCGGGGCACGGTGGTCGGCCCGGTGATCTCGGCGGCCCACCGCGACCGGGTGGAGGCGTACGTGGAGCTGGGGCGGAAGGAGGGGGCCCGGGTCGTCGCGGGCGGCGGGCGCCCGGACTTCGCGAAGGGCTTCTACGTGGCCCCGACCCTGCTCGCCGACTGCACCAACGAGATGCGGGTGGTGCGGGAGGAGATCTTCGGCCCGGTCGTCGTGGTGGTGCCCTTCGACGAGGAGGAAGAGGGCATCGCGCTCGCCAACGACAGCGACTACGGGCTGATCGACTACGTGTGGTCCGGGGACGTGGCCCGCGCTTTCCGCGTCGCGGCCCGGCTGCGGTCCGGCGGGGTGGGCGTGAACACGATCGGGCGGAACATGGAGGCGCCGTTCGGCGGCTTCAAGAAGAGTGGTGTCGGGCGGGACGTGGGCTCGTACGCCCTGCACGCCTACAGCGAGCTGCAGGCGGTGGTCTGGCCGGGGTGAGCCCTCCGGCGGAAGCCCGGACCGGGGCCGCGCGCCTTCCGCGGGTGGCCTCGTCCGGGCCTCCTGACGACGGCCCGAAAAATTCCACGGGAAAATTTCGAAACGGACATTTGGGATGCCGCTGCGGTTCCCGCATATCGGACAGCTTTCACCGGACCTATCGGTTGGTTGGCTCGTTACGATGGTCGATCTTTCAATCAATGGCGAGTGTCTGATTTGACCCGCGCAATGCAAGGTGAAGATCGTTCAGGTGAGCGGAGTCTGATCTTCCGGATATGGAAACCGCAGCACTTAACGTCCTCTTCATGACTCAGGTGGACGTACGGCCCCAGGCCGGAGACACGGTAAGGGGCGTCGACGCTCCGGGCGGCACCTCCGGTGTGCGCACCAAGGGCCTCGGCGGCAACTCCGTGGGCCTCCTCGGCAGTGCCGTCATCGGTGTCTCGACCGTCGCCCCCGTCTACTGCCTGACCTCGACGCTCGGCTCCACCGCCGGCGAGGTCGGCCTGCAGATGCCCGCCGTCTTCCTCGCCGGCTTCCTGCCGATGCTCCTCGTCGCCTTCGCGTACCGCGAGCTCAACAAGGCCATGCCCGACTGCGGCACCTCCTTCACCTGGACCGTGAAGGCCTTCGGCCCGAAGATCGGCTGGATGTGCGGCTGGGGCCTCGTCATCGCGACGATCATCGTGCTCTCCAACCTGGCCGGCGTCGCGACCTCCTACTTCTGGCTCCTCGCGGGCGAGATCAGCGGCAGCGACTCCCTCGCCGCCCTGGACGACAACAAGGCCGTCCACATCCTCACCTGCCTCGCGCTCATCGCCGTCGCCACCGTGATCAGCTACCGCGGCATGACCGCCACCAAGGGCCTGCAGTACGCCCTCGTCGGCCTCCAGCTCGTCGTCCTCGGCCTCTTCGTGGCGATGGCGCTGTCGAAGGCCGGCTCCTTCGAGACCTCGGTCGACTTCTCCTGGTCCTGGATGAACCCCTTCGCGGTGCAGTCCTTCGCCGCCTTCACGGCCGGACTCTCCCTCTCGATCTTCATGTACTGGGGCTGGGACGCCTGCATGGCGACCAACGAGGAGACCACCGGCAGCACCAAGACGCCCGGTCGCGCCGCCCTCATCGCGATGCTGGTCCTCGTCGGCTCCTACCTGGCCACCGGCGTCGCCGCCCAGATGGCCGTCGGCTCCGGCGACCAGGGCCTCGGCCTCGCCAACCCGGGGACCTCCGACAACGTCTTCGCCGCCCTCGCCGGCCCCGTCATGGGCCCCGCGCTCGGCATCCTGCTCTTCGTCGCGGTCCTCGCCTCGGCGGCCGCGAGCCTCCAGACCACGTTCATCCCGGTCGCCCGCACGGTGCTCGCGATGTCCACGTACGAGGCCCTGCCGCCGTCCTTCACCAAGGTCCACCCGGTCTTCAAGACCCCCGGCAGGGCCACGGTCGTGGCCGGCATCGCCACCGGAGTCTTCTACACCGTGATGACCCTGGTCAGCGAGCACGTCCTGGTCGACACCATCTACGCCCTCGGCCTGATGATCTGCTTCTACTACGCCCTGACGGCCTTCGCCTGCGTCTGGTACTTCCGCCAGGAGCTCTTCCGCTCCGGCCGTGACTTCGCCTTCAAGGGCCTCATGCCGCTGCTCGGCGGCCTCATGCTCACCGCCGTCTTCGGCAAGACCATGTACGACATGTGGGACCCGGCCTACGGCTCCGGCTCGGCCGTCCTCGGCGTCGGCTCGGTCTTCGTGATCGGCGTCGGACTGCTGCTCCTCGGCGTGCTGGTCATGCTCGTCATGCAGCGCAGGAGCCCGGCCTTCTTCCGCGGCGAGGTCCTGACCAAGGAGACCCCCTCGCTGGTGGTCGCCGACTGACGTCCCTCCGGGGCGTTCCCAGAACGCGAAGGCGGCGGGCCCATGGGGGGACTCGCCGCCTTCGTACGTGGTGCGTACGGCTCAGTGGTGCCCGGGGAGCAGGCGCTCCACGGCCGCGTTGGCGGGCGGCAGGTCGGGCGTGCCGGCCGGCTTCGCCTTGGGCGTCAGGACGCCGCTGAGCGGCACGACCGAGGGGAGGTTCATGCCGCCGGTGTCGGCGGTCGCGGTCCCGGCGGTGGCGCCAGCGGCGCCCGCGGCGGCGAGAACGGTCAGGGCGGCTGCGGTGAGGATCCTCTTCATGCCCGCTCCAACGCGGACGGCCCGGATCCGGTTACGGCGGGCCGCAGCGACCCACCCCCTCACCAGCCCGCGCCGGCGGGCTGCCGGACGGAGACGTTGAGCCGGTTGAACAGGTTGGTGAGGCCGACCATCAGGACGATCGCGGCGAGCTGCTTCTCGTCGAAGTGGTCGGCCGCCGCGTCCCACACCTCGTCCGGCACCGCGTCGGAGACGTCGGCGAGCCGGGTCGCCGACTCGGCGAGGGCGAGGGCCGCGCGCTCCTCGTCGGAGAAGTACGGGGTCTCCCGCCAGGCGGCGACCATGAACAGCTTCTCGTCGTCGACGCCGTTCTTCCGGGCGCTCTTGACGCCGTAGTCGACGCAGAAGCCGCACCCGTTGATCTGGCTGGCGCGCAGGTGCACCAGCTCCAGGATCGACTCGTCGACCCCGCCCTGACGGGTGGCCTTGAGCAGGTTCTGGATCGCCGGGCCGGCGTCGGCCAGGACGTGGGCGGGGTTGGTCATGCGGGCCTCGGGCTGGTGCGTCATGGAGGGTGCTCCTCGGTTTCGGTGGTCCTTCGTCGGCTGCTTCCACTGCACTGACGGACCCCGCGCCGCGGATGTGACACGACCGGAGAAATCTCTTCGAGCGACACGACCGCGGCACCGCTCCCGTCGCACCCCTCGGAAATCCGCACCGCACGCCCTACCGTGCGGTCATGCGGATCTCGACCACGATCTTCCTGACCGACGAGACCATCGACCCGGTGCGGCTCGCCCGCGAACTGGAACAGCGCGGCTTCGCCGGGCTCTACCTCCCCGAGCACACCCACATCCCGGTGAGCCGCGAGACGCCCTATCCGGCGGGCGGGGAGCTGCCCCGCGAGTACGGCAGGACCCTCGACCCCTTCGTGGCCCTGGGGCAGGCGGCGGCCGTCACCGAGCGGCTGGGCCTCGGCACCGGCATCACCCTGATCGCCCAGCACGACCCGATCGTGCTCGCCAAGCAGGTCGCCACCCTCGACCACCTCTCCGGCAGTCGCTTCACCCTGGGCATCGGCTTCGGCTGGAACCGGGAGGAGGCCGCCGACCACGGCGTCGACTGGTCCACCCGCCGGGAGCTCGGCCGCGACCGGCTGGACCTGATGCGGGCCCTGTGGGCGCCGGAGGCGACGGCGTACGCGGGGGAGTCCGGGGCGTCCGTGCGCGCCTCGGAGGCCTGGCCCAAACCGGCCGGCGGCTCCCCGCGGGTCCTGCTCGGCGGCGCGGCGGGCCCGAAGCTCTTCGGACAGATCGCCGCGCAGGCCGACGGCTGGATGCCGATCGGCGGCCGGGGGCTGACGGAGTCCCTCCCGGTCCTGCGGGAGGCCTGGGAGAAGGCCGGCCGCGCCCCGGACGGCCTCGTGGTCGTCCCGTACGCGGTCCTCCCGAGCCCCGGCAAGCTCGCCCACTACGAGGAACTGGGGTGCGAGGAGGTCGTGCTCCAGCTGCCGCCGGGCGGCGAGGCGGAGGTGCTCGGAGTGCTGGACGCCTACGCGCGGTACCTGCCGTGACGGCTCCGCGGCCTCTCCGCGGCGGCGCCGACGGCCCTCCCCCGGAGGACCCGGACCGCCGCCCGGAGCGCCGCTCGTATGCTCGGTCCATGACGGATCACCAGGCAGGACGCCCCACCGAGAACGCCATGCGCCGCGCGCTGAAGCGGGCCAGGGACGGGGTCGCGCTCGACGTCGCGGAGGCCGCCGTGCTGCTGCGGGCGCGCGGAGAGGACCTGGCGGACCTGGTGGCGTCCGCCGGACGGGTCCGGGACGCCGGGCTGGAGGCGGCCGGACGACCGGGGGTCATCACGTACTCGAAGAGCGTCTTCATACCGCTCACCCGGCTCTGCCGGGACAAGTGCCACTACTGCACCTTCGTCACCGTCCCCGGCAAGCTGCGCCGGGACGGGCACGGGATGTTCATGTCGCCGGACGAGGTCCTCGCCATCGCCCGGCGCGGTGCCGCACTGGGCTGCAAGGAGGCGCTGATCACCCTGGGCGACAAGCCCGAGGACCGTTGGCCCGAGGCCCGGGAGTGGCTCGACGCGCACGGGTACGACGACACCATCGCGTACGTGCGGGCCATGGCGATCCGCATCCTGGAGGAGACCGGGCTGCTGCCCCACCTCAACCCCGGGGTGCTGTCCTGGACCGACTTCCAGCGCCTCAAGCCCGTCGCGCCCTCCATGGGCATGATGCTGGAGACGACCGCGACCCGGCTCTGGTCGGAGCCCGGCGGCCCGCACCACGGGTCCCCCGACAAGGAGCCGGCGGTGCGGCTGCGGGTGTTGGAGGACGCCGGCCGGTCCTCCGTCCCCTTCACCTCGGGGCTGCTGCTCGGCATCGGGGAGACCCTGGAGGAACGCGCCGAGTCCCTCTTCGCGCTGCGCCGGACCGCGCGGACCTACCACGCGATCCAAGAGCTGATCATCCAGAACTTCCGCGCCAAGCCGGACACCGCGATGCGCGCGGCGCCCGACGCCGAGATCGACGACCTGGTCGCCACCGTCGCCGTCGCCCGACTGATCATGGGCCCCGCCGCCTGCATCCAGGCCCCGCCGAACCTGGTCGACTCCGCCTACGAGCGGCTGATCGCCGCCGGCATCGATGACTGGGGCGGGGTCTCCCCGCTCACCATCGACCACGTCAACCCGGAACGGCCCTGGCCGCAGATCGAGGAGTTGGCCGCCCGTTCCGCCGCCGCCGGCTTCGAGCTGCGCGAACGGCTCTGCGTCTACCCCGAGTTCGTGACCCGGGGCGAACCCTGGCTCGACCCCCGGCTCCTCCCGCACGTCCGCGCCCTCGCCGACCCCGCCACCGGCCTCGCCGACCCCGACGCGCCCGTGCGCGGCCTGCCCTGGCAGGAGCCCGACGAGGCCTTCGTCGCCGCCGGCCGCACCGACCTGCACCACACCATCGACACCACCGGCCGCACCCACGACCGGCGGGAGGACTTCGACGAGGTGTACGGGGACTGGGAGGCGCTCCGCGAGGCCGCCGCCCCCGGGATGGTGCCCGAGCGGGTCGACGCCGACGTCCGGGAGGCCCTCGCGGTCGCCGCCGACGACCCGACCCGGCTCACCGACTCCCAGGCCCTCGCCCTGCTGCACGCCGACGGCCCCGCGCTCGACGCCCTGACCCGGATCGCGGACGACGTCCGCCGGGCCGCGGTCGGCGACGAGGTCACCTACGTCGTCACGCGGAACATCAACTTCACCAACGTCTGCTACACCGGTTGCCGCTTCTGCGCCTTCGCCCAGCGCCGCACCGACGCCGACGCCTACACCCTCTCCCTCGACCAGGTCGCCGACCGGGCCCAGCAGGCCTGGGAGGTCGGCGCCGTCGAGGTCTGCATGCAGGGCGGCATCCACCCCGACCTGCCCGGCACCGCCTACTTCGACATCGCACGCGCGGTGAAGGAGCGGGTTCCCGACATCCACGTGCACGCCTTCTCCCCGATGGAGGTCGTCAACGGCGCCACCCGCACCGGCCTCTCGATCCGCGAGTGGCTGACCGCCGCGAAGGAAGCGGGCCTCGACTCGATCCCGGGCACGGCGGCGGAGATCCTGGACGACGAGGTCCGCTGGGTCCTGACGAAGGGGAAGCTGCCCGCGGCGACCTGGATCGAGGTCGTCACCACGGCCCACGAACTGGGCATCCGCTCCAGCTCGACGATGATGTACGGGCACGTGGACCAGCCGCGGCACTGGCTCGGCCACTTCCGCACCCTCTCCCGCATCCAGCAGGAGACCGGCGGCTTCACCGAGTTCGTGACGCTCCCCTTCATCCATACCAACGCACCCGTCTACCTGGCCGGCATCGCCCGCCCCGGGCCGACCACCCGCGACAACCGCGCGGTCATCGCCATGGCCCGGCTCCTCCTCCACCCGCACATCCCGAACATCCAGACCAGTTGGGTGAAGCTGGGCACGGAGGGCGCGGCGGAGATGCTCCGCTCCGGCGCCAACGACCTCGGCGGCACCCTGATGGAGGAGACCATCTCCCGGATGGCCGGGTCGAGTTACGGCTCCTACCGCTCGATCCGCGACCTGGAGGCGATCGCGGCGGCGGCGGGGCGCCCGGCGAAGCCCCGCACCACCTCCTACGGGGAGGTGCCGGAGGAGCGGCAGCGCACGGCGAGGGCCTCGGACGGGCACCTGCCGGCCCTGCTGCCGCTGGTGCAGGAGTAGGGGCGCCCGGGGCCCGTCGAGGACGGCGGGTCCCGGGGCCCGGGACCCGTGTTCCGGACCCGGACCCCGTTTCCGGGGCCCGTGTTCCGGTTCCGGGCAGGGCCGCCGTCCGCCGCCTCCGCGCGGTCCGCTCCCCTGTCCGGGCCGCTGCCTCCGCCCGGCCCGCGCTCCCTCCGCCCGGTCCCGCCAGGGCGTCCCGCACGCCCTCCCGGGGGCTGGCGGAACACGGTCAAAAGCGGCCTCCGGGGCGTCCGCTCACATAACGTTCCGGCCATCAAACGGACGTACTCGGTCGATTACAGTGCTGCGCAGACCGGTCTACGGGGGGAGGGCACGTCGTGGCCACGACAGCCGCAGCCGTGTGGGGCCGCGCCGAACAGCAGGACTTCCGGGCCCGCGTACGGGGGTGTCTGCTCGGCGGTGCCCTCGGCGACGCGCTCGGTGCGGGCGCCACCGCCCACACCCTCACGGAGCTCCGCGAGGCCCACGGACCTGACGGACTGACCGAGCCGGTGCCCGCCTTCGGCCGCCGGGGCGCCGTCACCGCCGCCACCCAGATGGCCCTCTTCACCGTCGACGGCCTGATCCGCGCCCAGGTCCGCCGGGACACCGGCGTCTGGCACCCGCCCACGGACGTGCACCGCGCCCACCGGCGGTGGGCCGCCACCCAGCACGACTGGGGCCCCGACGAGCGCCGCAAGGACAACGGTTGGCTCGCCCGCGAGGAATGGCTCTACGCCCGCCGCAACCCTCCCCGCGCCTGCCTCACCGGTCTCGCCGACGACCAGCTCGGCACCCTCGACAAGCCCAAGAACCCGGACGCCCACGACTCCGGCGCCCTCGCCCGCTCGGCGCCCTTCGGGCTGCTCGTCGGCTGGGAGCCGCAACTCGTCTGCCAGCTCGCCGTCGAGTGCGCCGCCCACACGCACGGCGCCCCGGCGGTCGGCCTCGCGGCGGGCGCCCTCGCGGTCACCGTGCACGGCCTCGCCCGCGGCGGCTCCATCGAGGCGGCGGTGGCCCGGGCCCGGGAGCAAATCGCGTCCCGTCCCGGCCACGAGCCGGTCACGGAGGCGCTGGACCGGGCCCTCGGGGCCGTCCGCGAAGGAGTGCCGGACGCCGACCGGGTGACCGCACTCGGCGCCGGCGAGGACCGGGCCGAGGGGCAGTTGACGGCGGCCGTCTACTGCGCCCTGGTCGGCGAGGACGTCCGGCACGGGCTGCGGCTCGCGGTGAACCACGACGGCCCCTCGGAGGTGACGGGGGCGCTCACGGGCGCGCTGCTGGGCGCCCTGCACGGCGAGACGGCCCTCCCGCCGGCCTGGCTGGCCGAACTGGAGGGACGCGCGACGGTCCTGGAGCTCGCGGACGACTTCTCGATGGAGATGACCCAGGGCACCGCCCTGCACACCCCCGCCGAGTCCTCCCCGGGCTGGCTCGCGCGCTACCCGCGGGCCTGACGGTCGAGGGGGCCCGTCCCCGCGCCGGGTCAGCGCATCAGTTCCCCGGCGTTGACCAGCAGCGACTGCCCCGTGATGGCCCGCGCCCGATCGGAGGCCAGGAAGAGCACCGCCTCCGCCACGTCCCCGTCCGTCGCGAGCTCCGGCAGGGCCATCCGCGCGGTGAGCCGGGCCAGCACCTCGGCCTCCGGCACCCCCTCGGCGTCCGCGGCGAACCGGACGTACGCCTGCACCGGCGGACCCCACATCCAGCCCGGCAGCACGGTGTTGACCCTGATCCGGTGCGGACCCAGCTCGTGCGCGAGCGAGTACATCGCCGAGGTCAGCGCCCCCTTCGAGGCCGCATAGGCCGCCTGCCGCACCTGGGTGGGCGCCGCCACCGCCGACTGCGTCCCGATCAGGACCACCGAACCCCCGCGCTCCTTCAGCGCCGGCAGGCAGGCCCGGGTCATCCGCAGCGTGCCCAGCAGGTTCACGTCCAGGACCCCCTGCCAGGTCGTGAAGTCCGCGTCCTCCAGCCCTCCGAAGTGGGAGTCCAGGGCGGCGACGTGGACGACCGCGTCGATCCCGCCGAAGCGCTCGACGGCGAGCGCGGCGAGCGCGGTGCACTGCTCCTCGTCGGTGATGTCGGCGACCCGGTGGGCGACGCGGTGCCCCTCCGGGTCGATCTCCGCGGCGTACTTGGCGAGGTTGGCCCCGGTGCGGGCACCGAGGACCGCGCGTCCCCCCTCGCGCACCACCGCTTCCGCGACCCGGTGGCCGAGACCGGCGCCGACCCCCGACACGACGACCGTCTTCTCCCGGAGCAGCATCCCGACCCCTCTCGCCCCTGGCCATTCATCTGACGGCCCGTCAGAGTAGGGGGCCGGCACCGACATGGGAAGGGGCACGAGAGTGAGCGAGGAGACCCGCAGCGACACCTACGCGGAACTGGCGGCCGTCGGGCCGTACGGAGTGCGTCCCGGCCACGCGCTGATCACCATGGTCGAACCGCACCCGGGCCATGAGCACGCCTACAACCGCTGGTATGAAGACGATCACTATTACGCCGGCGCCATGGCCATGCCCTGGATGTACGCCGGCCGGCGCTGGGTCGCCACCCGCGAGCTCCAACTGCTCCGGGTCCCCGAGAAGTCCGCCGTCGCCCGACCGGTCACCACCGGCTGCTACCTCTCCACGTACTGGATCACCGAGGGCCGCTACGACGACCACATGAAGTGGACGGTCGGCATCAACAAGCGGCTCAACCGCGACGCCCGCGTCCACCAGGAGCGGACCCACGTCTTCACCGCCTTCCAGGACCACGCGGCGACCGTCTACCGCGACGGCGCGGCGGGCCCCCGCGACTTCCACGCTCTCGACCACCCCTACGCCGGCCTGATCCTCCAGGTCGTCGACGCCGACGGGCCCCGGGAGCGGGACGCGCTGCTCGACCGGCTGTGCCGCGGCGAACTGCCCCGGCGGCTCGCCGGCTCACCGGCGGCGATGGTGACGGCCTTCCGGCCGACCCCGCTGCCCGGCGACCGCATGACGTACGTGAAGCAGGTCGAGGGCGTCGACACCCGACTGACCCTGCTCTGGTTCCTGGAGGAGGACCCCCGCACCTGCTGGACGGAACACTTCGCGGACCTGGAGGCCCTGGGCGGGAGCGACGGCGGACGGGTCGAGCTGGTCGCCCCGTTCATCCCGACCGTGCCGGGAACGGACCGCTACGTGGACGAACTGCGCTGAACGCCCGGAAGCGGTGCGGGGCGCCCGGGGGAGGGCTTCGCGGCTGGTGGCGCCGCGTGCACAAGGCCCCCATCCGTACGCTCGTCGGCGCCCCGCGTTGCTTCTAACCCGGCCGTCTGGCTGAGCCGTTGGAGCTCAGGTCCCGAGCTGTCCGCTCTTGATGCCTGCGATGAATGCGGTGTACGGGGCGGTGGACACGGCGAGGGTGGGGCTGGTGGGGGTCTTCGAGTCGCGGACGGGGACTGCGCCGAGGGTCGACACCAGGTTGTGGGCGACCTCCACGCAGTTGCCGCCGTTGTTGCTGTAGGAGGACTTGAACCACTGCGGAGTCGTCACGGGTAAGCCTTTCGTGCCTCGCGGATCATGGTCACCGGTTGTCTGGCTGAGCTGTTGGAGCTCAGGCCCCGAGCTGTCCGCTCTTGATGCCTGCGATGAATGCGGTGTACGGGGCGGTGGACACGGCGAGGTGGGGGCCGGTGGGGGTCTTCGAGTCGCGGACGGGGACCGCGCCGAGGGTCGACACCAGGTTGTGGGCGACCTCCACGCAGTTGCCGCCGGTGTTGCTGTAGGAGGACTTGAACCACTGCGGATTTCCGGTCGTCACTGGTAGCCCTTTCGTACCTCACGGATCATGGCAACCGATGCACTCTGGGGGAGGGCTTCGGCCTGTAGCTGATGGTAGGCCGTCAACAAGGGCCATACCGCCGCCGAGTCGCGCTCTAGATGGCCCCGCATCTGCGACTCCGCGTAGGCAATCACAGTCATGTCCGGCAGGGTCAACAGGTTTGTCGGAAGGTAGAGCGCGCGGTGTTCGCCTATCTCGAACGGGGCGATCTGAAGGATCGTGTTGGGGAGTTCGGCGACTCTCAACAAGTGGTCAAGCTGCGCACCCATGGTCCCCGGGCCGCCCACTTGCCTGCGGATGCAGCTCTCGTCCATCACGACCAACATCATCGGTGGGCGAGCGCGCGCCACGGTGGCCTGCCGTTCCGCCAGGAAAGCCACGAGTTCGTCTGCCTGATCGGGGGTGATTTCGCCCCGCCGCACGGCGCTGTTCGCCAGGCACCTGGCGTATTCCGGTGTCTGCAGCAGGCCCGGGACGATTCCGATGTCGAACAACCGCAGCTCTACGGCTCGCCCCTCATGTTCCACGTACTCCGGGAACCCCTCCAGCAGCGAGCCCTGATGCATCTCGCGCCACTCACGCTCGAACGAGTCGCCCGTTCCCAGCGCGGTGTCTGCCCTGCGGGCGAGGCGCAAGGTTGGCATCTTGCGACCAGTTTCGACGGATGAAATATGCGTGCTGGAATATTCCATCCGGGCGCCCAACTGGTCCTGCGACCAGCCCTGTTCCTCGCGCAGCCTGCGTAGACGGGCTCCGAATGCGGCTTGTGGGGACGCATCCGGATCTAAGTCCTTGACGTTCAACGCTCCGCCACCGACCTTTCGTCCTTTCTTGGCACGTTGAAAGGGCCTCGACTCTAAGCCACGCTGACGGCTCCTGGTAGTGGAATCACTACGGAGAGGAGCGCCCGTGCCCGACCGCAACTCCTGCCCGAGCCTGGTGCAGACGGCAGTTCCCGACCTCGGGACGTACATGGCGATGGACACCGTCGAGGGCTCGTCCCGGTTCGGCAGGGTGACCGCTTGGGACGGTGACCTGGTCCACTTGGTGCCCCCGGGCGGGGGAGCGGAGTGGACGGCGGCCCCGACCGCGCTGCGCCGGCCGAACGAAGAGGAATGCGCGCGCATCCGCGTGCTCACCTCTCCCGTGCCGACGGTGACCCCGTGACCCGGGTCTACGGGTACGTGCTGCACCGCATCCGGCGCGACCCCGAGTCCGAGCCCGTCGTGTCGGCCCGTTGCCTGCACGAGGGGTGCGCGTGGACGTCCGCGCCGAGCGCGACCGTGAACCCCGTCGACGACGCGTGCATGGGGCACACCGGCCTCAATCCGGAGCACGCCCGCTTCGCCCGGCAGTTCGCTGACGTGGCAGTCGTGGGCCGTTTGGACCCCACGTGAGAGGCGCAGTGGCAGCGGCCGTGCTCGGCGGTGCTGCCGACTCGTGCTCTTCCTGGCGCTCACGGATGCCCGGTGGGGCTGCGCGAACTGGCCTGGACATGCGTTGAGTGGACTGCCTGAGGTTTCCTGCCCATCCCTTATCCCCTGACGCGGGTTTGACGTCACGTCCCCAGACTCCGTCCTTTGGCGCGGCCTCATCTGAAGTGAGGTCCCGAGCCGAGGGGCGGGCAAGACCCTGCCCGTTGCCCGGGCAGGTTCCATGCGCGACACAAACAAGAGGAGCGAAAGCATGACCGCTGTATCTTCCGATCTCCGCACCGGCCGGTCCCTCGTGGACTCGGAGCTGTTCAACAGCGTCGTCGAGTTCACCATGACGCACTTTGGCTACGACCAGGGGAAGGCGGAGCGCGCGACCGACCAAGCGTTGGCGTTCCTCGCCACGGTCGGTACGGCCACGGTCAAGATGGTTCCCTCGGATGACGTGGACTGCGCGCTGCACAGCTTCATCCTCCACACCGTCGACTATCGCGAGTTCTGCGAGACGTACGCGGGCCGGTTCCTGGAGCACAACCCGCGCCCCGGTGGCGGGGGCAGGGTCCTGGAAGAGGTGCAGGCCACTGCCCACGCGATCAAGGGCAACGGGTTCATGGTCATGGACTCGCTCTGGACCGTGAACGGCGAGAACGCGGCGCAGTGCGACTCTGACTGTGGACGCGACTACCGGGCTGTCTAGCCGCTACGGTCCGGCCGGGAGAGCGTGCGGGGCCGGTCGCCGTTTGGTGGTCGGCTCCGCACCATTGGGAGAGTCGAGAATGGCAACAAGCACACCACCCAAGGGACTTCCGCGTGGAGTTCTCGACGTGATCACGCCGACGAACACCCGTCCCGTGGTCAACCGGCGGGGGTCGACGGTTTGGTACGTCGAGACCGAGGGCGGACCGTATGCGGTGAAGATCGGGTATCCGAGCCACACGCACGCCCATACCGCCCTCGCTCCGAGCCGTGAAGCGCACATTCTGCGCGCCCTCGGGGCCGGACCCATCTACGATGGCGAATGGGCCGAAGGCACGTGGAGCGTGCAGCCGTGGCATTCGGGGCCGAGCCTGTACGAGCAATGGGCAGTGCACCGCACACCCGGCAATCGGACCGCTCCGAGCCGACGCGATGTCCTTGCCAGCGCCACGGCTCTTGCGGACTTGCACCGGTCCGGGTGGGTGCACGGGGACGTGCAGCCGGCGCACCTGATCATGGGAAGGGCCGCGGCGACGTTGATTGATCTCGGATTGGCGCGTGGTGGACCTGTCCCTGTCCGATGGGACTTCCCATACAAAGGTTGCCTCGTCCACTACGAAGCCCCGGAGATTGCTCGCAGCGTTCTTGTGCACGGCACCGCCGAGCCGACCCATGCGTCTGATGTGTACGCGCTCGGGGCCTCGCTCATGATCAGCGCAACGGGGCGGCGTCATGTTGCCTACGCCGATGAAGCCTCACGTGAGGACCAGCGGCAAGCAATCGTGGACAAGCCGCACCGCCCGGTCATGATCGCGGGGGGGCTGGGCGGGCTGGTGGACGCCATGCTGAGTTACCGGCCGTCCGACCGTCCCACGGCCCATGAGGTTTGCGCGGCCCTGATGCTTGCCACGTAGCGCTATATGGCGGGTTCCCCTGTACCGTCCCGTCCGTGCTCAGCTCCCCCATGTAGCGGCGTGGCGTTGCTGATATCAGCTACTCGCCCCTTGGTCGTCGCCCTCGCGTGTCGGCTCGGCTACGTATGTCCCTCGCTGCGGCACGGTGAAGACAAGTCCGGCAGAGACCAGTTCGGCGACTGCGCGGCGCACCGTGGGACGGGACAACCCGTACGCATCACACAGGGCGGACTCAGACGGAATCGGACGACGGGGCTTCCAGTCTCCCCGGGCAAGCCGCGCCCGCAGGATGCCGACGAGTTGTTGATACGGGGGCTCGGGAGCGTCGCGCTCCACCTGGTCATCAGGGCCGAAAGTCATGGGGAAACGGTATCGGCCCGGTCTCATGCGGGCACATTCCGCCATGTTGCTTTACGTGCCTTTACAAGTGCTGACGAGAGCTGACGTAAGCATCTATGCTCAGCAAGGAAAACGCCCCGACAGACCGCTTAGGACCGGTCCGCCGGGGCTTGCCGAGACAGCTTTAGGGAGCTGAAACGACCATGCGCGATCTTATCGCCCTCGTATCCATCGGACTCGGGTCACTGCTCTTACTGTGGTGCGCGCTCGAAGCGCGTCCGCCCCGCCGGCCCGGGCGTCACTCCGCCGCCCACCGCGCACCCGAGACCCTGCCCACCCTCACCGGTCCCCACATGAGGCCGTGGCCGACCCCCACCCCGGAGCACGTCCGCGCCCGCCGCGCCCCGCTCCGCGGCGAGGACACGGCCCTGATCCGTCCCTATGCCCCCGGCGGTCGCGCGGTGGACCCCGGGGTCATCCACGAGCGCCGCATGGCCGCCGTGCTCGCCACGCTCGGCGTGGACCATCCGTACGGCTACGAGGGGGACCAGTTCGACGTGCTCGCCGGCCGCACCGCTGCGGGGGTGAGCGCATGACCCGCGACGGACTGACCGCCGACTCCACCGGGCACGTGGCACTGTGCGTCGCGTGCCGCACCACCACGCACGCGCCCGTGGCGGTCCGCTGGATCCAGGGCGCCAGCGGCCCCGGCGCGACCCTCTACGCCTGCCCGGACCACGCGGCGGAACTCGCCCCCGGTCCTCTGCCCGGAGAGCTGGAGCAGCTCGTGTAGTCCCTTCCCGTGGG